>CAYPDO010000078.1:0-12130 GCA_964409495.1 uncultured Bordetella sp. | reverse complement strand
GCGTAGTCCACATACATCGCCGGCGAGCCCAGGCGCGCCGCGGCGCTCGACACATTGACGATGGCGCCGCCCGCGCCGCCGTGGCGCGTGCTCATGCGGCGCACCGCCTCGCGCGCCACCACCAGCGCGCCCACCACGTTGACGGCCATCATGCGCTGCAGGCGTGCGCTGCTCATCTCGTCCAGCCGGGCCTGCAGGTCGACGATGCCGGCGTTGTTCACCAGGCCGGCCAGGCGGCCCCAGCCGGCATCGATGCGCGCAAACATTGCCAGCACCTGGGCCTCGTCGGCCACGTCGGCCTGCAGCACCAGCGCCCGCTGGCCGGCGGCGCGCACATCGGCGGCCACGGCCTCGGCCGCGCTGGCGTCACGCGCATAGTTCACCACCACGTCCCAGCCGCGCCGGGCAGCCAGGCGGGCGGTGGCCGCGCCGATGCCGCGGCTGGCGCCGGTGATCAGCAGGATGGGGGCGGCAGCAGGCATGGCAGGCTCCAAAGGCAGACGGCTGGGGCTGCGCGGCATTCTGCCGCCCGGCCCGGGCACGGCGCCGCGTGGGGCGGTGCGTAAGGATCGGCACGCGCCGCCGACCGATGCAGCATGCACCCATCCCCGCTTCTGCACGCGCACCCGCAGCCGCCCCGGCTGGCGCTGTGCCGCCTGCTGCGCGGCCTGGCCCTGGCCGCCGCGCTGGGCCAGGCCCTGCCGGCCACGGCCCAGGCCGGCGCGCCGGGGCGCTGCCAGACGCAATCGCCCGCGCAGCAGGTGCTGCTGCTGGAGCTCTACACCTCCGAAGGCTGCAATTCCTGCCCGCCGGCCGACCGCTGGCTGAGCACGCTGCGCGGCCGGCCCGATGTGCTGGCGGCGGCCTTCCATGTCGACTACTGGGACCGCCTGGGCTGGACCGACCGCTTCGGCCACGCCACGCACAGCGCGCGCCAGGCCGAGCAGGTGCGGCGCGGCGCGGCGGGCTTTGCCTACACGCCGCAGGTGCTGGCCAACGGGCGCGACTGGCGCGGCTGGCCCACGCTGCCGGTGCTGGCCGGGCCGGCGCGGGTGCACATCGCGCTGCAACGCCTGGACGCCCAGCGCGTGCAGGCCACGCTGACGCCGGCCGCCGGCGCGCCGCCGCGCCTGGCGCTGTGGTGGGCGCTGCTGGAGGACGGCCACCGCTCGGCCGTGGGCGCGGGCGAGAACCGCGGCGCGCTGCTGCAGCACGACCATGTGGTGCGCCACTACCAGGCCCACCCGGCCTGGACCGCCCAGGCCGGCCAGCCCATGCAACTGCTGCTGCCGGCCGCATCCACCGGCGAGGGCGGGCGCGCGGCGCGGCTGCTGCTGGTGGTCACCGAGGGCAGCGGTGGCCCGCCGCTGCAGGCGGCCATGCTCGGCTGCTGAGGGCGCGGCGCCGCCGGCCGTGGCGCCGGGCATTGGTTACAGTGGCCGCCAGAACCCGCGACGGTGCCCATGCCGCGCCGCCCGAACCACCCCTGGAGACCGCCTGATGTCCGTGCAACGCCGCCACCTCGTGGCCACCACTGCCGCCCTGCTGGGCGCCCCCACGCTGCTGCGCGCGCAGGCGCTTGAGAAACCCCAGCTGACGCTGGCCGTGGGCGGCAAGAACCTGCTGTACTACCTGCCGCTCACGATCGCCGAGCAGCTGGGCTACTTCAAGGCCGAGGGGCTGGACGTCAAGATCGTCGACTTCGCCGGCGGCAGCCAGGCGCTGCGCGCCCTGGTGGGCGGCAGTGCCGACGTGGTCAGCGGTGCCTTCGAGCACACGGTGAACATGCAGCCCAAGGGCCAGAAGCTGCGCGCCATCGTGCTGATGGGCCGCGCGCCGCAGATCGTGCTGGGCGTGAACCCCAAGACCCTGCCCGGCTTCAAGAGCGTGGCCGACCTCAAGGGCAAGAAGATCGGCGTCACCGCGCCGGGCAGCAGCACGCACGTGATGACCAACTTCGTGCTCTCGAAGGCCGGCCTGAAGCCCGGCGACGTGAGCATCATCGGCGTGGGCGCCGGCAATGGCGCGGTGGCGGCGATGCGCGCCGGCCAGGTGGATGCGCTGAGCAACCTGGATCCGGTGATCTCGCTGCTGGCACGCAGCAACGACATCCGGATCGTCAGCGACACGCGCATCCTGGCCGAGGCCGAGCGCGTGTTCGGCGGCCCGATGCCGGCCGGCTGCCTGTATGTGCCGCAGGCCTTCATCGACAAGAACCCGCGCACCGCGCAGGCGCTGGCCAACGCCATCGTGCGCGCCAACCAGTGGATCCAGAAGGCCGGCGCGGGCGACATCATCAAGGCCGTGCCCGAGAGCTACCTGCTGGGCGACCGCGCGGTCTACGTCGATGCCTTCCTGGCCGCCAAGGGCGCGCTGTCGCCCGACGGCCTGTTCCCCGACAAGGGCCCCGACACGGCGCTGCGCGCGCTGGCCAGCGCCGACCCCGAGATCGCCAAGGCCACGCTGGACCTGAAGGCCGTCTACACCAACGATTTCGTGAAGGCCGCACTCGCCAAGTACCCCGCGAAGTGAGCGTCCTCACCATGCGCCCGGCCACGGCCGTGCCGGCGCTGCAGCTGGCCGATGCCAGCGTCACCTTCGTCTCGCGCGATCGGCCGGGCCAGCGCTACACCGCGGTGCAGGGCGTCTCGCTGACCGTGGGCGCCGGCGAGTTCGTCTCGGTGGTGGGCCCCACCGGCTGCGGCAAGAGCACGCTGCTGAACCTGGCCGCCGGCCTGCTGCAGCCGTCCACCGGCACGGTGCAGGTGTTCGGCCAGCCGCTGGCCGGCATCAACACGCGTGCCGGCTACATGTTCCAGACCGAGAGCCTGATGCCCTGGCGCAGCGCGCTGGGCAATGTGATGGCGGGGCTGGAGTTCCGCGGCACGCCGCCGGCCGAGGCGCGCGCGCAGGCCGACGAGTGGCTGCGCCGCGTGGGCCTGGGCGCCTTTGGCGACCGCTACCCGCACCAGATGAGCGGCGGCATGCGCAAGCGCGCCAGCCTGGCCCAGACCCTGGTGCTCGACCCCGACATCATCCTGATGGACGAGCCCTTCTCGGCCCTCGACATCCTGACGCGGATGCTGTTGTAAAACGTGGTCGTGGGGTTGTGGGCGGCCGGCGGCCGGCGCCGGGCCGCCCCAAGCGACCGGCTGCCGACCCCCTCCGGGGGTGGCCGCGAAGCGGCCGGGGGTGGAAACGGTCGGAAAGCCGTCCTGTTCATCACGCATGACCTGGACGAGGCGATCGCCATGAGCGACCGCGTGGTGGTGATGAGCGCCGGCCCGGCCAGCCGGCCGATCGGTGAATTCAACATCGACCTGGCGCGCCCACGCGATGTCGCCGAGGTGCGCGCCACGCCGGAGTTCATCGCGCTGCACCAGGCCATCTGGGCCGTGCTGCGCGACGAGGTGCTCAAGGGCTACCAGCAGCAACTTCAGAAGTGAGCGGCAGCATGTGGGACGCGATCAAACCCAACCCGCGCAACCTGCGCATTTGGCAGGTGGCGCTGCTGCTGGCCATCGTCGGCGCCTGGCATGTGCTCACCACGCCGGGCCTGCTGCCGCCGCTGTTCTTCAGCAACGACCAGCAGGCGGCCTTCTTCTTCGGCGAGCCGCTGAAGGTGGCGCAGCGCATCTGGCGCTGGTTTGTCGCCGATGCCGACATCTACAGCCACCTGGGCGTGACGCTGATCGAGACCGTGCTGGCCTTTGCCATCGGCGCCGCCGCCGGCCTGGGCGGCGGCCTGTGGCTGGCGCTGCAGCCGATGGCCAGCGCACTGCTCGAGCCGTACATCAAGGCCGCCAACTCGATGCCGCGCATCATCCTGGCGCCGATCTTCGCGGTGTGGTTCGGCCTGGGCATCGCCAGCAAGGTGGCGCTGGGCGTCACGCTGGTGTTCTTCATCGTCTTCTTCAACGTCTACCAGGGCGTCAAGGAGGTCAGCCCGGTGATCCTGGCCAATGCGCGCATGCTGGGCGCCAGCCCGCGCCAGCTGCTGCGCAGCGTGTACCTGCCGAGTGCCACCAGCTGGGTGTTTTCCAGCCTGCACACCAGCGTGGGCCTGGCCTTCGTGGGCGCGGTGGTGGGCGAGTACCTGGGCTCGGCCAGCGGCGTGGGCTACCTGATCCACCAGGCCGAGGGCGTGTTCGACATCAACACCGTGATGGCCGGCATCGTGGTGCTCACCGGCTTTGCGCTGACGCTCGACGCCGCGGTGGGCAAGCTGGAGCGGCGGCTGCTGACCTGGCAGCCGCGCGGCGGCGAAAGCGAGCGGCTGTGAGGCCGGCGCGCGGCCGGATGGCGGGCGCGGTGGCCGAGTGAAGCCGGTGGCGGTAAGCTGCTCGGCATGATCGACCCTGCGTTGCTGGACACGAGTTCCTTCGCCAAAGCCGTGATGCGCCTGGCCGAAGGCCTGCATCGCTACCGGCTCGACATCAGCGACACCCAGATTCGCGACGGCCTGGTGCAGCGCTTCGAGTTCACCTACGAACTGGCGCACAAGATGCTCAAGCGCTACCTGGAGGCCGCATCACCGTCGCCCGAGGTGATCGATGCCATGGCCTTCCAGGACATCGTTCGCACCGGCAACGAGCAAGGCCTGCTGCGCAGCGACTGGCCGCGCTGGCGCAACTTCCGCATGCTGCGCGGCAAGACCAGCCACACCGATGACGAGGCCATTGCGCTGGAAGTGGTCGCGGCGATTCCCGACTTCCTGGAGGAAGCCCGGTTCCTGCTGAACCAGCTGAACGCGCGCGTGGGGCCTGCGCGGGCCGACGGCAGCACCTGAGCGCTTGAACGCCGTGCCGCCCGCAACTGACACCGCCGCGCCACCGGGTCTGGCCTTGCAGGCGGATGAACTGGCGCTGGTGCGAGCCATCCTGGGCCAGCACCTGCCAGATGTGGCGGTGTGGGCCTTCGGCTCGCGCGCCAGGGGTCAGGCCAAGCGCTATTCAGACCTTGATCTGGCCTTGATCGCCAGCCAGCCCATCCCCAGTGCCCACCTGGCTGCACTGGCCGAGGCGTTCTCGGAATCTGACCTGCCCTGGAAGGTGGATCTGGTGGACTGGGCGCGCACCGACCCGGGCTTTCGCGAGGTGATTGCGCGCGACAAGGTGGTGTTGATGGAGGGCGCCTGAGCCGGCGACCATGCCGGCTCAGGCCCTGTCAGCCGCGCCCTCGGCCAGCACCTGCAGCGCCGGCTGCGTGAGGTACAGCAGGTACACCGTGCCGCGCGTGGCCACCATCGGCCGCAGCCCGGCGATGCGGCGCGCCGGTGTGCCTGGCGCACCGGGAATCTCAAGCCAGGCCTGCGGATCGTCGTGCTGGCCGATCAGCGGGTCCTTGGCCGTGCCGCGGTTGTTCGGGCCCAGCGGGTTGCGGTCGGCCCAGGCGCCCAGCAGGTGCTCGAACTGGTCTTCCAGGCTGGCGCAGAAGAACAGGCCCAGCAGGCCGCGCGGCTCGACGTTGCGCCGGTCGTCGCGCGGGCTGGGCGTGAGCGCGGCATCGGGCGTCCAGCGCGGGCCGTAGGGCATGCCGCGGCGCATCAGCGGGCGGCGTCTGTTCTGCACCAGCGGATCACCACGCGGGTTCATGCGCCGCAGGTGGCTGCCCATCGGGCAGCCGGCGCCGCGGGCGTCGTCGTGGAAGCTGAAGCCGTTGTAGAGCGGCGCATCGGCCAGCGCATCGGGCGCGGCGCCGGGCGCGCGCAGCAGCCGCCCGTCGCGCCAGCGGCCGCACCACTTGGCCATCACCCACTCGGGCGATTCGCCCAGCTGCTGCGCCAGCTGCTGCGCCTGGGCAAGGAAGGCCTCCTCGTCCTGCGCGATCTTGCGGTAGGCGCCAAAGCTGGCATGGCGGAAGAAGGCCGCCGCCGCGGGAGACTCGGGCAGGCGCCAGGGATTGGCGCCATCGTCGTTGACATGGCCCAGCAGCAGCTCGCCCGGCGCATGGCGTGGCGGCTGCTGCGGCTTCTCGCGGTGCAGGCCCACGAAGCGCGGGTTGGAGATGCCGTCCACATAGCCGAAGTGCACGATGCGCCGGCCGGCGTCGTCGAACAGGTGCTGGCCGTCGCTGCGGCCGCTGTCCCAGCCGCTCAGGCCCTCGGCGCCGTCCAGCGTGCGCAGCGCCTGGCTGCGCTCGTCCAGCGCATGCAGGGTGTCGGCCTGCAGCGTGACCAGCAGGTGCGCCGTGCGGTGGCCGAAGGCCGGCTCCCAGTGCGGCGGCGCGTTGTCGCCGGTGTCGCCCAGGCGGCGCGCGGCGCGCGGCACCGCGCCTTCGCTGAAGGCCGGCGCGTACTGGCGCAGCACGGCCTGCAGCGCCGTGGGCAGGCCCAGGGCCTGCAGGCCGGCAAAGCTGATGCCCAGATTCAGCGCAAAGCCCTGGGCCTCGCGCGGCACATGGGCGATCTCGCGCAGCGCCTCGATGCCCAGCCAGCCCTGGGCCAGCAGTGCGCCCAGCCAGCGGCGCGCAGCGGCACCGTCGGTGACCTGCAGCAGCAGCTGGCGGCCGCGCCGGTAGCCGTAGCCATACACCGCCAGCTGCTGCACGCCGGCCTCGGCCGGCAGCGGCAGCCAGCCGGGGTGCAGGGCCGATTTGCGCTCGGGCGCGTTCACGTCGCACGCTCCTTCAGCGCGTGGTGGATGTCGGCCACCGGCGCGGCCGGGTAGGCGCTGTAGAAGTAGCCGCCCACCGGCGCGTGGTTGTACTGCCGCGCCTTGGCCACGAAGGCCTCGGCATGCTCGGCCACCGGCAGCGGTGGCGCATCTTCCAGGTACTGGTAGATCGAATCGAACAGCGGGCCCACGGTGCGCGAGAAGTGCTTCAGGTACTCGTCGAAGCTGCCGTCGAAGGCGGTGAACAGGCCCAGGCGGGTGTCGTTGTCGAGCAGCATGAACCAGGCGAAGTGCACATGCCGCGCCTCGTCCAGCTTCATCTCGATGCGCGGCGCGGCCGCCGCGATGGTGGTCTTGAGCTTCTCGGCGTTCTCGGCCACCGGCGCCTTGATCTTCATGATCACGGCCAGCGGCTGCTGGGTGATGGCGCGGTCGCGGCTGTACTCCAGCATCAGCTTGTCGCAGCGAAAGCCCCAGGTCTTGTGCAGCGCGGCGGGCTCGCCGCTGTCGGGGTCGATGGCGCGGGTGATGCCGGGCAGCATCAGCACCTGGCGCACGGTGTCCACCACCAGCGGCAGCGCCAGGTAGGCGCCGATGCAGTCGTGCAGGTGCTGGGCATCGGGCGCGGCGCCGGGCGTGGCGGGCGCGGCGGCGCCGAAGATCAGCGGATCGCCCCGGTCACCGAACTGGCTGGCACGCGGCTGCGCCTCGCGCGTGCCGCCGCCGATGGCCAGCAGCACCAGGCTGCCGGCCTTGAGCGTGCCGACCGGCGCGCCGTCATCCGCCGTGAGCGGCAGATCGGCCAGCATCTGGCGCGGCAGAAAGGCCGCTGGCGGGTTGTCGGCCAGCGCATCCACGATGCGCCGCTGCAGCCGGCTGCGCCCGGGTGCGCCGGCATGGGCCTCGGCAATGGCCTCGGTGAGCGTGCCCTGCGGCGCCGCCAGCAGGGCCTGCAGCGCGATGGCCACGCTGGCCTGCACATTGCCGATGGTGCCGGCGATCAGCCCGCCCGCCAGCGAGGCCAGCTCGGTGCCCGAGAGCTCGCTGGGCTCGGTCACCAGGCGCGCGCACACCGGCTGGAAGTGCTGCAGATCCGGGACACCGCGCGCCTTGCCGGCCGTGGCCAGGTGCTGCTGCAGCTCGCGCACGTCGTCGGGCACGCGGCCGGCGGCATAGTCGCCCAGCAGCGCCACGCAGCGCTGCAGGAAGGCCCCGCCGGCACGCTGCGCGGCCACCGGCACCGCCGGGTCGAAGCTGAAGTGGCGGCCGATGATCTGGTAGACCAGATGCTGGTAGCCGCTGCGCATCGCGGCCTCCAGGTACGGGTGATCATGCAGCGGCAGGCCAAACAGCAGCGCCGCAAAGCGCAGGCCCACCTGCTCGGCCAGCGCCGCCACGTCGAAGCGGCGCTGCTTGAGCGGCAGCACCGCGGCGGCGCGCCAGGCCAGCTCGCACAGGGCGGCGAGCTCGGCCGCGCTGTACTTCAGCACGCGCTGCGCAAAGCCGCGCTGCATCGCGTGGGCCATGCCGTCCAGGCCCAGCATGAAGGTGCCGCTGCCCAGCGCGGCATAGGGCGCGTTGCTGAAGTGGCGGCCGTCACGCATGGCCAGGTCGATGTGCGCGCGCCGGGTGAGCAGGGTGACCGTCTGGTGCATGGGCGGCACGGCGCCTGGCGCGGCCGCATCGGGCGCGGCCTGCGCCATGCTCTGGAACTGCAGCAGCCGCGGCGCGTGCTGCAGCTGCGCATACAGCGCGGCGCGCTGCGCATCGCAGCTCAGCGCCTGCAGCAGGCGCTGGTTGAACTGGAAGGGCGTGAGCGAGCTGGAGGCGTCGAGGTCGAACATCGTGGCGTGCGGCAGTGGGCGCTTCGGCAGGATCGCGCAGGAGCCGCATGGTGCCCCGCCGTCCGCACCGGCGTGAATCCCGCGTTGGCGCGGTGTCAACCGCTTTGCGGAGGCGGCCGGCTGTGACGGCGGCCCGGCGGCGGCTACAGCGCGGCCAGCTGCGCGCGCGCGCTGCGCACGTCGCGCGTGCCGGCCCCCTCGGGCTGCGCGGCCAGTGCGCCCAGCAGCAGCGCGCGGGCTTCCTCGCCACGGCCCTGCGCACTGCGCAGCCGGCCCAGGGCCATGGCCGCGCGCAGGCCCAGGCCGCCCAGGCCGGCGGCCTGGGCCTCGTGCAGCGCCTGCACCAGCCAGCGCTCGGCCTCGGCGGCCGCGGCGGCATCGCCGGGCGCCGCGCGCTGCAGCAGCAGGGTGCCGACGGCGCGCGCCAGCTCGGGCGCCCAGTAGCGCTCGCCGCTGCGCTGCACCAGGGCCCAGGCCTCGTGCAGCAGGGCCAGGGCCTCGTCGTGGCGGTCGGCCAGCGCCAGGCCCTCGGCGCGCAGGCTCAGGTAGAAGGCGCGTGTCACCACCGCGCCGGTGGCGGCCCACATGGCATCGCCCTGGCGCATCTCCTCGATGCCGGCGGCCAGGTCGCCGGGCTCGCCGCGCGCGGCCACCAGGCGGCCGTGCACCACGCGAGCATGGGCCAGCCACACCGCGAAGCCGCCCGATTCGCAGATCTCGATGGCGCGCCGCGCGGCGGCCAGGCCGGGCGCGGTCTCGCCGCGGAACCAGTGCACCACGGCCAGGAAGCCATAGGCCTCGCCCATGCTGAAGCGGTGGTTCAGGCCCTCGGCCAGGTCGACCACGGCGCGCGCGCGGGCCAGGGCCTCGTCGGCACGGCCCAGCTCCCACAGGCCCCAGGCCGAGTAGCACAGGCACATCACGCCGGGGTCCTGCACGGCCATGGCGCGGTGGCCCAGCTGGCGGTAGGCGGCCAGGCAGTCGTCCATCATGGCCACGGCGCGGCGCAGGTCGCCCTGGTGGAACACGATGTTGGCGATGGCCCATTGCGACTGGATGCGCGCCAGCCGGTCGTCCTGCCCCGGCTGCGGCGGCCCCAGGTCGTCGGCCACCTGGCGCGCGATGGCCATGGCCTGGGTGAAGTCGCCGCGCATGAAGTGCCAGCCCTCCAGGCCCAGGCGCACCTTGCCCAGCGCCGCGGCATCGCCGGTGGCCACGCACAGCGCCAGCGCGCGGCCGTACACCGCCTCGACGGCCTCGGCGCCGTAGCCGGCGGTGGCGATCAGGCGGCCGGCCAGCAGCATCTGCAGGCGCAGCTCGATGCGGTTGCGCCCGGCGTCCTCGGGCTGGCGCGCCAGCAGGGCCAGCGCATGGCGCAGGTGGCCGATGGCCTCGTCGTGCGCCGAGCGGGCGGCGGCGTGGCGCGCCGCGCGCTCCCAGCCGGCCAGCGACAGGACCAGCTGGCCGGCCAGCTCATGGTGGTGGGCCAGCAGCTCGGGCTGCGCCGCCACCTGGGCCGCGAACTGCGTGGCCAGCACATCGGCAATGGCCGCGTGCAGGCGGCGGCGGTCACGCTCGAGCAGGCTCTGGTGCGCCGCGTCGCGCACCAGCGCATGCTTGAAGGTGTAGAGCGCCAGCACGCCGTCGTCCTGCACGCTCACCAGCCCGGCCTGGGCCAGCACGCCCAGCTCGTGCAGCAGGTCGGGCAGGCGGATCGGCGATTCGGGGTGGGCGTTCACCGCCTCGGCCAGCGGGCGCGAGAAGCTGCGCCCGATGGCGCTGCCCAGCTGCGCGGCGCGGCGCGCCGAGGGCAGCTGGTCGAGCCGGGCGGTGAGCAGGCCCTCCAGCGTGGCCGGCACGGCCTCGCGCAGCGTGTGCGCGATGTCGGCCCCGGCCGCCGCGGCGCGCGGGCCGCCCGCCGACAGGCCCTTGACCAGGGCCGCGGCCATGCGCGCCGATTCTTCGATGAACAGCGGCACGCCGTCGGCGCGCGTGGCCAGCCAGCGCTCGGCCTCGGCATCCAGCAGCGCGGCGCCGCAGGCATCGCGCATCAGCTCGAAGGCCAGCGCCGGCGGCAGGCCGCCCAGCGCCAGGCGCGGCACGGCGTCGCCGAAGCCGGCGCTGGCATCGCCGGCCGCGCCGCCATCGCCCTCGGCCACGCCGGTGCCGCCGGTGCGCAGCGTCAGCAGCAGCAGCAGCGGCGTGCCGGCGCGGCCGTCGAGCAGGCTGGCCACCAGCTCGCGCGTGGAGGGGTCGATCCAGTGCACGTCCTCGACGATCAGCACCAGCGGCCGGTTGGCGGCGCTGGCGCGCAGCCAGCGCACCAGCAGGTCCATGGTGCGCTGGCGGCGCAGCGCGGCATCGCCGGGCACCGGCGGCAGGCCCTCGGCGGGCAGCGACAGCAGATCGGCGGCCAGCGCCAGGGCCTCGTCGCCGCCCAGCGTGGCCAGGCCGCTGCGGCGCAGGCGCTCCAGCGCGGCGGCCGGGCTCTCGGCACCCGCCAGCTGCAGCTGGCGGCGCAGCAGCTCGATCACCGGCTGCAGCGCGCTGCCGCTGTGCTCGGGCGCGCAGCGGCACTCCAGCACCGGCGCGCCGCGCTCGGCCAGCTGGCGGCGGAACTCGCGCACCAGGCGCGACTTGCCGATGCCCGCCTCGCCGGTGAGCATCAGCGCCTGCGGCCGGCCGGCCGAGGTGGCCTGCCAGCTGCGCTGCAGCAGCGCCAGCTCGTCCTCGCGGCCGACAAAGCGGGTGAGCTGGCTGCGCGCGTCGAAGCGCTCGGTGCCCTGGGCCGGGCGCTCGCGCTCCAGGCGCCACACCGCACCGCCCTGGTCGAAGCCCTTGAGCTGGGCGTCGGGATCGACCAGCGTGTACTCGAAACCCTCGGCGGCCAGGCCCTGCGTGGCGGCGGCCACCAGCACCGTGCCCGGCGTGGCCAGGGCCTGCAGGCGCGCGGCATGGTGGATGGCACTGCCCACCGGCTGGCCATCCTTGACCACCACACGGCCGGTGGAGATGCCGATGCGCACCTGCCAGTCCAGCTCGGCCACCGCGCCCACCAGCGCCAGGCCGGCGCGCAGGGCCTGGGCCGGCGCGTCCTCGCGCGCCACCGGAAAGCCGAAGTAGCACATGAAGCCGTCGTCACCCTGCGGGTCGTCGGCCATGCCGCCGTGGCGGCGCACGATGGCCGCCACGCGGGCGTGGTATTGGCCCAGGCGCTCGGCATAGGCCTCGTCACCCAGCCGGCCCATCTGGCGCGTGCTGTCGACCAGGTCGCACTTGAGCATGGTGCACTGGCGCACGTCGTCGTCGGGCGTGTGCGCGGCCTCGGGCAGGCAGGGCGCGAACGCGCCGTCGCCATGGAACCAGGCCTGAGCGGCCGCCGCCAGGTGCGCCGTGCCGGCCGCGGCACGGCGCAGCCGGCGCGCCGCCTCGCCAAAGGGCAGGCCCTCGGCCAGCGCCTGCCAGAAGGGCTGCAGCGCCAGATCGGCCAGCGGCGTGGCCAGCGGCAGCAGCATGGCGCTGAAGCCGGCGCGGCAGGCCTGGGCGATCCAGGCGCGGGCGTCGTCGCCGTCGGCCGGGCCCGCCGCGCCGGCCACACTGGCCAGCAGCAGGCGCGGCGCCGGCCGGGCCGCGGCCAGCGCCGCCAGCCAGGCCGCCTGCTGCGCCGCGGCC
>CAYPDO010000077.1:7767-12149 GCA_964409495.1 uncultured Bordetella sp. | reverse complement strand
ACGGCGTGGGCTCGTACTTCGGCCTGTCCACCTTCACCACCGGCATCTACCGCGCCTGGTTTTCGATGAACGATGCCACCGCGGCGGCGCAGCTGGCCTCGATGCTGCTGCTGGCCGTGGCCCTGCTGCTGGCGGCCGAGCGCCAGGCGCAGGCGCGCATGCGCTTTGCCGGCAGCCGCCAGGGCCTGTCGGGCGGCGCGCTGCGCGCCATCGAGCTGCCGGTGGCGGCGCGCTGGGCGCTGACGCTGGGCTGTGCGCTGCCGGTGCTGCTGGGCTTTGTGCTGCCCACCGGCTGGCTGTGCGTGATGCTGTGGCGCGAGGCCATGGGAGATCTGGCCGGCCTGCCGCTGGCGCGCTTTGCGCAATGGGCCTGGTCCAGCTTCCAGTTGGCGGCGCTGGCCGCGGCCTCGGCCACACTGCTGGCGCTGGCGGTGGGTTTTGCGCTGCGCCTGCCCCAGCCGCAGGGCGTGGCCAGCGGCCGCCAGGCGCTGTTCCGGCTGGGCGTGCGCGTGCTGCAGCTGGGCTATGCCGTGCCGGGCGCGGTGGTGGCGCTGGGCATCCTGCTGCCGGTGGCCTGGGTGCAGGCACGCTGGCCGGCCTCGGGTGTGGCGGCGCTGTTCACCGGCACGCTGGCCGGCCTGCTGTTCGCCTACCTGGTGCGCTTCTCGGCGGTGGCGCTGCAGAGCGTGGAATCGGGCTATACGCGGCTGCCGCGCTCGATGGACGAGACCTCTCGCGTGCTCGGCGCCGGGACAGCGCGCCTGTTCTTCGGCGTGCACCTGCCGCTGCTGTCGCGCTCGGCCTGGACGGCGGCGCTGCTGGTCTTCGTCGACACCATGAAGGAGCTGCCGGCCACGCTGCTGCTGCGGCCCTTCGGCAGCGACACGCTGGCCGTGGTGGGCTACAACCTGGCGCGCGACGAGCGCCTGGCCGAGGCCGCGCTGCCCTCGCTGGCCATCGTGGCGGTGGGTCTGCTGCCGGTGGTGCTGCTGTCGCGCACCATCGGCAGACATTGACGCCCCCACGTCGCTGCGCGCCTGCCCCCCCGAGGGGGCGCTCAAAAGGGTTGAGGGCTGGCGCGGGTCAGGCGCCCACCTGGCTTACTTGTAGCCCACGCGGTCCAGCATCTGCTGCACGCGCGCCTGGTTGGCGCCCACGGCGGCCACCGGCACGGCTTCCTGCTTGAAGCTGCCCATGGCGTCGAGGGCCGGGTTGGCCAGCTTCACGCCGCGCACCACCGGCCACTCGTTGTTGCCGTTGGCGAAGTAGCCCTGGGCCTCGTCGCTGGCCAGGTATTCGAGGAACTGCTGCGCCGCGGAGCGGTTCTTGGCGTGCGCGGCCACCGCGCCACCGGCCACGTTGACATGCGTGCCGGCGCCCTGCTGGTCGGGAAAGACCATGCCGATCTTCTGCACCACCTCGCGGTCCTCGGGCTTGTCGGAGCGCATCATGCGCGCCAGGTAGTAGCTGTTGGTCAGCGCCACCTGGCATTCGCCCGAGGCCACGGCCTTGATCTGGTCGGTGTCGCCGCCCTTGGGTGCGCGCGCCATGTTGGCCACCACGCCGCGCAGCCAGGCCTCGGTCTTCTCGGGGCCCACATGCTCGAGCACCGAGCCGAACAGCGACAGGTTGTACGGGTGCGCGCCCGAGCGCGTGCACACGCGGCCCTTGTTCTTGGGCTCGGCCAGCTCGGCATAGGTGTCCACGTCCTCGGCCTTCACCGTGGTCTTGTTGTAGACCACCATGCGCGCACGGGTGGAAAAGCCGAACCAGGCCGAGCCCTGGCCGCCATCCTTGCCGCGCAGCGTGGCGGGGATGCGGGCCTCGAGCACGGCCGACTTCAGCGGCGCGAACAGGCCTTCCGATTCGGCCTTCCACAGCCGCGCCGCATCCACCAGCAGCACCACGTCGGCAGGGCTGGACGCGCCCTCGTTCTTCAGGCGGGTGAGCATGCCGGCGTCGTCGCCGTCGATGCGGTTGATGCGGATGCCGGTGGTCTTGGTGAAGTTGGCATACAGCGCCTCGTCGGTCTGGTAATGGCGGGCGCTGTAGAGGTTGAGCACCTTGTTGTCCTGCGCCCGGGCGGGCAGGACCGGGGCGGCCAGCAGCAGGGCGGCCATGGCGGAGGGCAGGAACGCAAGACGGGACATGGACAGGGGCTCCGGATGACGACGGTCAAGATCGCAACATGCGACAGTCCGCATCATAATGAGAATCATTCTTTTTCAAAAGCGGCCACCCACAGCGACGCCAGCACGCGCCCGCCGCACGCCGCAGCACAGCGCATGGAGGCCAAACCAATGCATCCGCCAGCCCGCACCAGCCTGCCGCCGCCGGCGCATGCCGCGTATCTGTTGCGCTATTTCCTCACTTACCGCGGCATGCGCCTGCCGCTGCAGCTGACCGAGGAGTTGCCAGCCGATGCGCTGGCAAACCGCAACACCTTCTTTCGCGCCGGCTACGACGAGGCCGGGCGCCTGTGCTGGATCGAGAAGCTGGTCTACGGGGCCGTGGAGATGCGCCACGACTACGCCTGGGGCGCCGATGGCGAGCTCGATGCCGTGACGGTGCAGGTGGATGGCGAGGACCCGCAGACCCAGGTGCTGCGGCGCTGAGCGCGGCCCGGGCGGGCCACTGGCCGGGGCCCATGCGCGGCCTGCTGATCGGCCTCTGCCCTGACTTTTGCGCGGCGTTTGATCTGCCGCAAAGCTTGAGCTTGCGCGTGGGTTAAGCGGCCTTGGTTACCTTGCGGGCCTTCCCAACCACCGCTGCAGGAGCACGAGCATGGCCTTGCCCACCTATACCCTCGAGTCCGAATCCGCGGCCGGTGCGCCGGCCGGCACCTATGTGCCCGCCGACGTGGCCGAGCAGCTTGAACAGACGCTGGCCAAGCTGGTCTGGCAGGTGCTGTACGGCAAGTTCCACGACGCCTCGAGCACCGCGATGAAGGCCGAGCAGATGCTCGGCGCCATGGCCAAGACCTGAGCGCCGCGGCGGCCCGGGCGCCGCCCGGGCCCCATGCCGGCAGCCGCCGGTCTCAGTGGTGCTGCACGCCGTTGTGCACGCGGGCCAGCACGCGGCCCTCCTGCCAGGCAAAGGCCTGGCCAGGGGTGGCGGCCTGCAGCTGGTGCTCGGCGCGCATGCGGTCCACCATCTTCGCCAGCACCGTCTCCAGGCTGTCGTCGGGGTTGTTGCCGGCGTCCTCGAAGCGGTCGAGCGAGATCTCGGCGCCTTCTTCGTCGTCATCGAGCACCTGCACGATGAAGATCTCTTCCTTGCCGGGCCGGCCGTGCACGGTGGCACGGAAGCGGTCACCGCCATAGCGGAATTCGCGAACCATGGTGGGCTCCTTGCGTGAGGCGGGCGGCACTGCGCCCGCTGGGGGTGGATCGAGGTGGATCGGAACAGCACCATGCACGCAACCAGGAGCCCGGGCACCAATGCTGGCGCAGCGCTGGCGCTGCGGCGGGCGGATTGTGGGAACAAGCCGCTGCCGGCACAAGCAATCCGAGTGCTTTGCTGGGGTGAGCGCGCGGCACCGGCACGGCCGCGTCACAGGGCGGCCCGGCGCGCAGCTTGCCGCGGCGCCAGGCCTCGCGGATCATCGGCCGCACCATGCAGATCCAGCACCGCCTCGCGCGCGACAGCGACTTCACGGCCCTGGCGCAGATGCTCGAGCTCTACCAGTACGAGCTGTCCGACATCTGGGACCAGGATCTCGACGCCCAGGGCCGCTACGGCTACGACCTCTCGCGCCATCGCCGTGCCGAGCAGCACTTCGCCCATGTCTGCCAGGTGGACGGCCACTACGCCGGTTTTGCACTGGTGGCGCCGGCCTGCGTGACACGGGCCGTGGGCTGCTGGATGGAGCAGTTCTGCGTGCTGCGCAAGTACCGCCGGCATGGCGTGGGCGCCGCCCTGGCCGCGCATGTGCTGCACAGCCACCCCGGGCCCTGGGAAGTGGGCCAGATGACCCGCAACCTGCCGGCCCAGGCCTTCTGGCGCCGGGTGCTGGGCCCGCTGTGCGGCGGCCACCTGGTCGAGACGCGGGTCACGCAGGGCTGGTGGCAGGGCGTGGTGCAGGCCTTCGACGTTGCGCCGCGCTAGCTGCCGGCCGGGGCCTGGGCGGCCGTGGCGGCCGGCGCCAGCTCGACCGGGGTGTAGCCGGCGTCGGCGATGGCCGCTGCCAGCGCGGCGGCCGGGGCGCTGGCCTGCTGCACGGTCAGGCGCTGCTGCGCGAGATCGAAGGCCAGCTGCGCCTGCGCATCCAGTGCCTGCAGCGCGCGGGTGATGGCAGCCACGCAATGGCCGCAGCGCATGTCGGCAATCTGGAAGGTGATCATGCTTGTGCTCCGGTGTGTCATGCGGGCACTGTCAGGCTT
>CAYPDO010000077.1:0-7667 GCA_964409495.1 uncultured Bordetella sp. | reverse complement strand
CGCGGCCCAGTGCCCGCGCGCCGCACCCACCCGTCACCGGAGACGCGCATGTTGAACATCGGCCAGGCCGCAGCCGCCAGCGGCGTATCGGCCAAGATGATCCGCCACTACGAGCAGGTGGGCCTGCTGCCCGCGGCCCTGCGCACCGAGGCCGGTTACCGCCAGTACGGCCCGGCCGATGTGCAGACCCTGCGCTTCATCCGCCAGGCGCGCGATCTGGGCTTCTCGATCGCCGAGATCACGCGCCTGGTGGGCCTGTGGCATGACCGCAGCCGCTCCAGCCGCGAGGTCAAGGCGCTGGCCCAGGCACACATCGCGGCGCTGGACCAGAAGCTGCGCGAGCTGGGCACCATGAAGCGGGCCCTGGTGCAGCTGGTGCACGGCTGCCATGGCGACGAGCGGCCCGAGTGCCCGATCATCGATTCGCTGGCTCAGGGCCGGGTGCCGCTGCCGGACGTCACGACCGACGCAGCACCCGACGCGGCCGCGTCCCCGCCGGCCTGCGGCCGCTGCGATGGCACCCGCGCGACGCCGCCGCGCCGCGGGCGGCGGCTACCATCGGACGCATGAGCACGGCGCTGCTGGACGACCTGAACCGCAAGTACGTGGGCCGTGCGCCGCACATGCGCGAGATCGGCCTGGAAATCACCGACGTGGGCCCGGCGCGCGGCAGCATGCGCCTGCCCGACCGGCCCGAGTGGCTGGGCGACGTGGCGCGCAACGTGCTGCACCCGGGGCCGATCACCGTGCTGGCCGACTCGGCCTGCGGCCTGGCAGTGGGCGCGGCGATGCGCGAGCGCGCGCCCTATGCCACGCTGGACCTGCGCATGGACTACCTGCGCCCCGCATCGCCCGGCCAGGCGCTGCTGTGCGAGGCGCACTGCTTTCGCCTGACGCGCAGCGTGGCCTTCGTGCGCGGCGAGGTGTGGCAGACCGACCGCGCGGCGCCGCTGGCCGGCGTGCAGGCCACGTTCATGCTGTCCACGCCGCCGGGCACGCGGCGCGCGCACGATCCCATGGTGCCCGCCGCGGCCGCCGATGCCGGCGCGCCGGGCGCCGCCGAGCGTGTCTGGCTGCCGCCCGCAGACAGCCAGTCGGTGCAGCTGGGCCAGGCCATCCCGTATGTCGACTACCTCGGCATCCGCGAGTCTGCGCAGGGCGCCGAACGCCTGTACCGGCTGCCCTTCGACGAGAAGCTGGTGGGCAACCCGCGCCTGCCGGCGCTGCATGGCGGCGTGATCGCCGGCTTTGCCGAGACGGCGGCCACGCTGCAGGTGATCCACAGCGTGGGCGGCGCCAGGCAGCCCAAGTCGATCGACTTCTCGATCGACTACCTGCGTGCCGGCCGCCCCGAAGAGACCTTTGCCAGCTGCGAGATCGTGCGCCTGGGCGCGCGCGTGGCCCTGGTGCAGGTGCGCTGCTGGCAGAAGGGCCCCGAGCTGCCGATCGCGGTGTGCCGCGCGCACTTCCTGCTCGCCGGGCCGGGCTGACAGCGGCCAGCGACGCCCGGCACTCCGGCACTCCGGCAGTGCGCCGGCCCGGTGTGATCCACCGCTTTGGTGCGCGCCTGCCGTTTTCGGGGGCGGGGCCGGGGCTGGGCCGGCCGCGACGGCTGGCACATCGTTTGCTGCAGTGCTGCATCGACCCTGCTGCCGTTCACGACGTGCCGGCAGGCCGCTCGAAGACCAGCCTCCACTGCCGATGGTGGAGACAGGCCGGCACACGATCGCGCTGCCTCCCGGTACGCCCAGCCGGCTGCTGACCCTTTTTGCACCCCTGCATCTCCTGCCCGTGGCCATGGCCCGGGCCGCTGCGCCGTCGAGGCCTTCGACGCTGCAACGGCCCTCCCGGCGCGGCTGCCCTCCAGTGAAAGACCGCTCATGAAGATCATCGTCGTCGGCCACGGCATGGTGGGCCACAAGTTCCTTGAGAGCCTGGCCGAGTCCGGCCTGCCCGATGTGCAGGTCATCGTGCTGTGCGAAGAGCCGCGCGCGGCCTACGACCGCGTGCACCTGTCATCGTTCTTCTCGGGCACCACGGCCGACGAGCTGTCGCTGGTGGAAGAAGGCTTCTTCGAGCGCACCGGCTATTCGCTGCGCCTGGCCGCCAAGGCCGTGGCCATCGAGCGCCGCGCCAAGACCGTGACCACCGCCAGTGGCGAGGTGCTGGCCTACGACAAGCTGGTGCTGGCCACCGGCAGCTACCCCTTCGTGCCGCCGGTGCCGGGGCGCGAGCGCGATGCGGTGTTCGTCTACCGCACCATCGAGGATCTGGAGGCCATGCAGGCGCGCGGCGCCAGGAGCCGCAGCGGCGTGGTGGTGGGCGGCGGCCTGCTGGGCCTGGAATGCGCCAAGGCCCTGAAGGACATGGGCCTGCGCACGCATGTGGTCGAGTTCGCACCGCGGCTGATGGCCGTTCAGGTGGACGATGCCGGCGGCAAGGTGCTGCGCACCAAGATCGAGGAACTCGGCGTGCAGGTTCACCTGAACCGCAACACCACCGAGATCACCGATGGCGCCACCGCGTACCACCGCATGGTGTTTGCCGACGGCACCTGGCTGGAGACCGACATGATCGTGTTCTCGGCCGGCATCCGCCCGCGCGACGAGCTGGCGCGCCAGTGCGCGCTGGCCATCGGCCCGCGCGGCGGCGTGGTCATCGACAGCGCCTGCCGCACGGCCGACCCCGACATCTACGCCGTGGGTGAATGCGCCAGCTGGAACGAGCAGAGCTTCGGCCTGGTGGCGCCGGGCTACGACATGGCCCGCGTGGCCGCGCGCCACATCGCCGGCCAGGCCGATGCGCAGTTTGTCGGCGCCGACATGAGCACCAAGCTCAAGCTGATGGGCGTGGACGTGGCCTCGATCGGCGATGCCCAGGGACGCACGCCGCATTGCAAGAGCTTCAGCTACACCGACGAGCTGGGCCAGGTCTACAAGAAGATCGTCACCAGCGCCGACGGCAGGCAGCTGCTGGGCGCCGTGCTGGTGGGCAATGCCGACGAGTACGGCACGCTGCTGCAGATGGCGCTCAACGGCATCGCGCTGCCGGCCGAGCCCGGCTTCCTGATCCTGCCCAGCAGCGACGGCCAGGCCAAGCCCGGCCTGGGCGTGGACGCACTGCCCGACGCGGCGCAGATCTGCTCGTGCAACAACGTCAGCAAGGGCCAGATCTGCGCCGCGGTGGGCGAAGGCGCCACCAGCATCGGCGCCCTCAAGGCCTGCACCAAGGCCGGCGCCACCTGCGGCGGCTGCGTGCCCCTGGTCACCCAGGTGATGAAGGCCGAGATGGCCAAGCGCGGCATGGCGGTGAACAACCACCTCTGCGAGCACTTCGCCCACTCGCGCCAGGAGCTCTACCACCTGATCCGCGTGGGCCAGATCAGAAGCTTCGACGAGCTGCTGGCCAGGCACGGCCGCGGCCTGGGCTGCGACATCTGCAAGCCGGCGGCGGACAGCATCCTGGCCTGCTGCTGGAACGACTTCGTGCTCCAGCCCGAACTGGCCAAGCTGCAGGACAGCAACGACTACTACCTGGGCAACATCCAGAAGGACGGCAGCTACTCGGTGGTGCCGCGCATGCCCGGTGGCGAGGTCACGCCCGACGGCCTGATCGCCGTGGGCCAGGTGGCCAAGAAGTACGGCCTGTACACCAAGATCACCGGCGGCCAGCGCGTCGACCTTTTCGGCGCCCGCGTCGAGCAGCTGCCCTTCATCTGGGAAGAGCTGATCGCCGCCGGCTTCGAGAGCGGCCATGCCTACGGCAAGAGCCTGCGCACCGTGAAGAGCTGCGTGGGCAGCACCTGGTGCCGCTACGGCGTGGGCGATTCGGCCGGCCTGGCCGTGGCGCTGGAGAACCGCTACAAGGGCCTGCGCGCGCCGCACAAGATCAAGTTCGGCGTGTCGGGCTGCACCCGCGAGTGCGCCGAAGCCCAGGGCAAGGACGTGGGCGTGATCGCTACCGAGAAGGGCTGGAACCTCTACGTCTGCGGCAACGGCGGCATGAAGCCGCGCCACGCCGAGCTGATCGCCAGCGATCTGAGCCAGGAGCGCCTGGTGCAGCTGATCGACCGTTTCCTGATGTTCTATGTGCGCACTGCCGACCGCCTGCAGCGCACCAGCACCTGGCGCGACAACCTCGAAGGCGGGCTGGCCTACCTGAAGGACGTGGTGGTGAACGACAGCCTGGGCCTGGCCGCCGAGCTGGAGGCGCAGATGGCGCATGTGGTGGCCACCTACCAGTGCGAGTGGAAGACCGCGGTCACCACGCCGGCGGTGCGCCAGCGCTTTCGCAGCTTCGTCAACAGCGACGCGGCCGACGAGCACATCGTGTTCGTCAAGGAGCGCGGCCAGATCCGCCCGGCACGCCAGGCCGAGCGCGCCAGCGCCGCGCTGAACCCCGCCGATGCACCGGCCGCCTGATGCCGCCGCCTGAACCCGCCCACCCCGCCAGGAGCCCCGCCATGCGCACCGACACCCTGACCGGCGACCGCGCCACGCAGACCGCCTGGACCGAGGTCTGCGCCGTCGACGACATCCTGCCCGACACCGGCGTGGCCGCGCGCGTGGCCGGCCGCCATGTGGCGGTGTTCCGCGTCGGGCCCGACCGCTTCCATGCCATCGACAACGTCGATCCGCGCTCGGGCGCCAGCGTGCTGTCGCGCGGCCTGGTGGGCAGCCTGGGCGAGCGCGTGGTGGTGGCCTCGCCGCTGTACAAGAACCATTTCGACCTGGCCACCGGCGAGTGCCTGGAAAGCCCCGAGCACTCGGTGCGTGCGCATGCGGTGCGCATCGACGGCGGCCGCGTGCAGGTGGCGCTGGGCCGCTAGGCGCGGCAGGCCCGTCGCCCCGGGGTCAGCCCACCGGCTCAGCGCCGGGGCGATGGCCCGGCCAGCAAGGCCTTGGCGGCCTCGATGCGCAGCGCCAGTGCGGTCTGCTCGTCGTTCATCACGCGCAGCAGGAAGCGGCGCGCCTCGTCGGCCGCGGCCGTGGTGGCCGTGGCGGGGGCCTGCGACGGGCTGGCCTCGTCCGAGCCGGTGACCGCCTGCTCGGCGCCAGCGGCGGTGGATGCACCGGCCACTGCGGCCCTGGACGCCGCCGGTGGCGCCAGTTGCGCCAGCGCCTGGGCCAGGGCGTCGGCAGAGATCGGCTGCAGCCGTGCCAGCAGTTCGGCCTGGCCGTCCAGCGGCGGCGGCAGGTCCAGCCACGGGGTCTCGGCAAACATCGGCGCCAGATCGGGCGCGACGAAGGCCGACCACTGCTCGGGCCCGGTGGCACAGCCTGGCAGCAGCAGCTGCGCGGGCGCCGCCGCTGGCTGCTGGCCGGGCAGGGCCGGCAGCACGCTCACGCGCGCGGGCGGCACATCGCCCAGGTAGCGCTGGCGCAGCGCATCGGCCAGCTCTGCCGCCTGCGCCAGCGGCAGCGGCCGGGCCAGCGCAAACCACAGCTGGAAGCCGTCGACACCATTCACCGCGATGGCCGGTGCCGGCAGGCCCAGCTCGGCCTGCACGGCCTGCCACACGGCGGCCAGGCGCGGCCAGTCGGCCGGCCGGCCCAGGCCCAGCACCAGCAGCCGGGTGTCGGCGCCTGCCTGGCTGGGCGGGCACAGCGCGTCGGGCCCGGCCGGCGCGCCATCGGCCGGCGCGCTCGGGCTCAGTGCATACAGGCGCTGCAGTTCGGCGTGCAGTCTGGACATGGTCAATGCGCGACGGTGGGCGGGTCAGGCCTCGCGCGGCATGCGGTACAGCGCGCAGATCTTGTGGCCGTCCAGGTCACGCAGATAGGCCAGATACAGGTTGCCGAAGCTGCCCTCGCGCACGCCGGGCGGGTCTTCGCAGCTGCTGCCGCCCTGGGACAGGCCGGCGGCATGCCAGGCATCGACCTGCTCCACCGACTGGCAGGCAAAGCCGATCGTGCCGCCGTTGCCCACGCAGGCCGGCTCGCCGTTGATCGGCTGGGTCACCGAGAACACGCCGCCGGGCGTGCGCCAGAACACGCGGTGGCGGTCCAGGTTGCCGGGCGGCACGCCCAGCGTGCCCAGCACGGCGTCATAGAAGGCGTGGGCGCGTTCGAGCTGGTTGGTGCCGATCATGATGTGCGAGAACATGGGCAGGGTCTCCGGGTCGGGGGTGGGGGAAGCGTGGCGCGCATTGTGCGGGCGCCGCGCGCGGTGCCGGCATCGCCTGCGCGACGCCGCGGGGCGGGCGCTGATCCCACAATGCGCCGCTTGACCACTGCCGCAAGTGCCCGAGCGCACGAGCGCCCAAGACCACGATGGACGACGACCTCGAATCACGCATCCGCTCGGGCCAGGCCCTGAGCGAATCGATGGGCAACTTTCATGTCACTGGCTGGGACCCGGCGCGCAAGGCGGTGCAGGCCGCCTTCACGGTGCGGCGCGAGTACTGCCACACCAATGGCAGCATCGCCCAGGGCGGCTTCATCACCGCCTGGCTGGATGCCGCGATGGCCCATGCCGTGATGCACGACTCCGACCAGAAGCAGACCGTGTTCAGCCTCGAGATCAAGGTCAGCTTCTACGAGAAGGTGGGCCCCGGCGAGGGCCGGGTGGAAGGCCGCGTGGTGCGCCGTGGCAAGCGCGTGGCCTTTCTGCAGGCGGCGCTGTACAACAGCGCCGGCCAGCTGGCTGCCGAGGCCAGCTCCACCGGCATCCTGGCCGATCTCTAGAAGGCCGCCGGGCGGCCGGCCCTGCGGCACCGACAATCGGGCGATGACCGCCTCCCCTGCCGGCGCGCCGAACCCCGGCCCCGCCTTCGACACCCTGCCGCTGCCCGGCCCCGTGCTGGACAACCTGCGCAGCCTGGGTTTTGCCCACATGACGCCGATCCAGGCCGCCAGCCTGCCGCTGGCGCTGGCCGGGCAGGACCTGATCGCCCAGGCCAAGACCGGCAGCGGCAAGACGGTGGCCTTCGGCCTGCCGCTGCTGGCGCGGCTGGAGGCCCGGCAGTTCGCGGTGCAGGCCCTGGTGCTGTGCCCCACGCGTGAGCTGGCCGAGCAGGTGAGCCAGGAGATGCGCCGCCTGGCGCGTGCCGAAGACAACGTCAAGGTGCTCACGCTGTGCGGTGGCACGCCGATCGGGCCGCAGGTGGCCAGCCTGGCGCATGGCGCGCATGTGGTGGTGGGCACGCCGGGCCGCGTGCTGGATCACCTGGGCCGCGCCTCGCTCGATCTGGCGGCGCTGGCCACCCTGGTGCTCGACGAGGCCGACCGCATGCTCGAGATGGGCTTTGCCGACGACATCGCCGCCATCGCCAAGGCCTGCCCGGCGGCCGGAAGGCGCCAGACCCTGCTGTTCTCGGCCACCTACCCCGACGACGTGGCCCAGCTGGCCGCGCGCTACCTGCGCGAGCCGCGCGAGGTGAAGCTGGCCGAGCAGCACGACACGCGCCACATCGACGAGCGCTTCTACGAGGTGACCGAGGGCGAGCGCCTGCATGCCGTGGGCCGGCTGCTGGAGCATTTCCGCCCCGAGAGCACGCTGGCCTTCTGCAACACCAAGCAGCAGTGCCGCGACCTGGTGGCCGTGCTGCAGGCGCAGGGTGTGGTGGCGCTGGAACTGCACGGCGACCTCGAGCAGCGTGACCGCGACCAGGTGCTGGTGCAGTTCGCCAACCGCAGCTGCAGCGTGCTGGTGGCCACCGACGTGGC
>CAYPDO010000076.1:0-12182 GCA_964409495.1 uncultured Bordetella sp. | reverse complement strand
TCGGCCGCGCTGCCTTGCTGGCGGTGGAGGGCTGGCTGCGCACCCACTGGCCCGAGGCCACGGCCATGGCACTGTGTGTGGACGACGAAAACCAGGCCGGCCGCCGCGCCTATGCCAAAGCTGGCTATGGCGAGTACGCCGAGCCGCAGCAGGGCCGCATCGGCCTGGTGCGCTACCTGCACAAGCCCTTGGTGGCGATGGGTCAGCCGGTCGGGCAGGGTGGCGATGCCGAAGGCCCCATCAGCGCCGTGGTGCGCCAGTTCGCCCGGCGCAGCGTGCTGTGCTGGCTGGCCACGGCCGATGCCCAGGGCCAGCCCAATGTCTCGCCCAAGGAGATCTTTGCGGTGGCCGATGCGCAGCACCTGGTCATCGCCCACATCGCCTCGCCCGGCAGCGTGCGCAACATCGTGGCCAACCCGCGCGTGTGCGTGAGCTTTGTGGATGTGTTCGTGCAGAAGGGCTTCAAGCTCAGCGGCACGGCACGCTGCGTTTCGTCGGGCGATGCCGACTTTGCACCGTGGGCCGCGCCACTGCTGCCGCAGGCCGGGCCACGCTTCACCATCCACGCCGTGCTGGTGGTGCGCGTGCAGGCCGTCGAGCCGATCCTGGCGCCCAGCTATCGCCTGTACCCCGGGCAAACCACCGAGCAGGGGCAGGTGGACGCTGCAATGCAGCGCTATGGTGTTCAGCCGGCTGCTGCAGACGGTGCGGCCGATGCGCCGCCGTCAGCCTGAGGCTGGCTCCGACCCCGGCTCCGGCTCCGGTTACGGCACTGCGGCGCCGCGCTCAATAGCTTGCCACCGGCCCGGTGCTGTAGGCGCTGGCGCAGCCGGTGCCGGTGCAGGTGGTCAGCAGCATGCGCTGGATGATGGTGCCGGCGTTGTTCTTGGCGCGGAAGTGGCCCACGCCGTTGCTGCTGTCGCCCCCGCCGCGGTTGTAGGGCATGCCATCGGCCCAGTTGTAGTCGGCCTGCGTGGCATTGCTGCCGGCCCCGATGTTGAGCTGCGATTTCACATTGCTGGTGGTGCTGGCAAAGCGCGCGGCCTGGTCGCAGCCGGCCCAGAAGCTGGCGGTGGCGCAGGCCACCTGGTCCTTGAAGCCGGCCGCCAGCGTGTAGAACGCCACGCCCGTGTGCCCGGCCGGCATGTTGCGCAGCGCATTGCTGCCGCTGCTGCCCGTCCAGCTGTTGGTGACCCACAGGCCGTAGTACCAGCCTTCGGGAAAGAAGCCAAACAGCGTGCTGTCCCACAGGTTCTGCGAGCCGCAGGTGGGGGCATAGGCGTTGGCATAACCGGTGGCGTAGCAGCTGTACAGGCCGCGGATGCCGCCGGCGATGTTGACGAAGCGGCGCACGCTGGACCAGCTGTTGTTGTATTGCAGCGTGGCCAGTGCCATCGACACGCCCATCGAGTGCGCCACGATGTCCACCTTGCTCTTGCCGGTGTAGGCCTTCACCTGGTCGATGAAGTACTGCAGCGTGGCGTAGCGGCTGCTGGAGTGCACGTTGTACTGCGGCGCGGCCTGCTCGCTGGCGCTGAGCCAGGTGATGCCGAACAGCTCGCAGTCGTTGTAGCCGCGTGCCTTCAGTTCGGCATACACCGATCGTGCCGGCGTGGCATAGCCGGCCACGTTGCCGGGTGGCGCATCAAAGCTGATGGCGCTGTCGGCATTGCCGTGCACAAAGATCACCGGCGTCTTGCTGGCAGTACAGCTGCCGCCGCCAAAGCCGCCGTAGCCCACGCCCGGCGCAAAGCCGCCGGCGTACTGGCTGGCCGTGCCCTGGCAGATGCGCCCGTCGGTGGGTCCGCAGCTCAGGGCCTGCGCGGCCCCGGCCAGCAGCAGGCCACCCATGGCGGCGCCAAGTCGTGCCCAGGGTGCCCATGTCCGCATCGAAGCCATCGCGTTCTCCTGCCTTCCATGGCCGCGGTGCGGCTCCTGGCGAGCATTCAAACAGCGAGTCGCCGCGCTGGCATCGGCGTTGACCCTAGCACCTCATCAGGGCGACGTGAGGCCGCCCGGCCGCTGCCCTTACTGCACGCGCACCATCACCAGCGTCTGGTTCAGCAGCTGGTAGGCCACCTCGCCAAAGGTCACCGGGCCGGCCACGCCGCCGATGGCCTGGCCTTCCAGCTCGCCGTACAGGAAGTTCAGGATGCAGTTGCAGCCGAACACCACGCCGTGCGGATCGACATCGGCCAGGCGCGCGCGGAAGGCGCCGGCATAGTCGGCCACCGGACGGGCAATGCGGTAGTCGACACCGGGAAACACCGGTGCATACAGGTTCACCGCGCCGGTGGCTTCGTCGATGCTCTGGATCGACACGTTGATGTGCGCACCGGCAAAGTCGCCCACCAGCGGCAGGCGGCCATCGGCCAGGCCCTTGGCCTTGAGCCAGGCGCCGAAGTCCACCGTCTCGCCGTTCACGCTGCACTGGCCCACGCTGAAGCTGGTGTCGCTGAACTGCAGCAGCTCGCCATCGCCAGGCTCGAACAGGTTCACGATCTCTAGCGAGGCCAGCTTGTCCTCGGGCAGGGCCACATGGGCCACCACGGCCCGGTCGGTGTGGGCGCTGGGCGTGCGGCCGTCGAACACCACCGGTTGCTCCTTGCCCAGGTCGTTCAGGTGCACGCCGGCAATCCAGCCCACGGTGGGGCGCAGGAAGGCGTGCTCATAGGTGGCGGCATCGGCGGCAAAACGCTGGTGCGCGGTGCTGCCGGCCGGCAGGATGGTGAGCGCGAAGCCGTTATCCGGCGCGTCGCCGCTGATGAGCTGCAGTTCGTCGGCGCCGAAGCTGGCAATCGTCACCTCGCCCAGGCCCGACAGATCGGTGGCGAACAGGCGTTCGTCGGTGACCACGGTGCCGCCTTCGGGCAGCATGAAGTAGGGGATGCTGCCGCCGATCCAGCGGCCGGCAGGCAGTTGCGACAGCGCAGAGGCCGGGCCGGCCAGGGCCAGCGGTACGTTGCGGCGGATCAGGTCGGCCGCTTCGGCCACGGTGAGGATGCGGTTCATGGCTGGGCTTTCACAGGCTGCGCAGTTGCGCCACTTCGGAGGGCAGGGCGCGTTCCCATTTGCTGAAGAAGGCCTGGATCTCGCGCACCTTGGCGGGCAGCGGATCGGCACTGCGCTCGATGCGCTTGGCCAGCAGCTGGGTGCCCAGGTGCTGGGTCTTCAGGCGCACGATGGCGCCGCCGGCCAGGCGCTGCCAGCAGGGGTCGGTGGTGGGGGGCAGGCTCATGTGCTCTCCTCGGGCTGTGACGGTTGTCGTAGGGGGGGCCGCCTCGACAACTGCACTCAAGGAACCTGGCCCAGAGATGCTTATCGGCACCAGCAACCCGAACTTGAGCACGGGCACTGATAAGCTGGTATGCATCGCTTGCTTGCCCATCCTCCCAGCCATGTTCACCGGCATCGTCCAGGCCGTCGCCACCGTCTCGCAGCTCACTGACCGGCCGGGCCTGCGCTCGTTCACGCTGCAGTTCCCGCCCGGCTTCGCGCAAGACCTGGCCATCGGCGCCAGCGTGGCCACCGATGGCACCTGCCTCACCGTCACGCGCGTGCTGCCGGGCGACGCGGCCGAGTTCGACGTGATGCAGCAGAGTCTGTCGCTCACCACGCTGGGCACGCTGGCCGTGGGCAGCCGCGTGAACGTGGAGCGTGCCGCGAAGGAAGGCGCCGAGGTGGGCGGCCATGTGCTCAGCGGCCATGTGGACTGCCTGGGGCAACTGCTGCAGATCCGCCGGCCCGAGAACAACCATGTGCTGCGCATCGGCGTGCCCGAAAGCCACCGCCGCTATGTGTTTGCCAAGGGCTACATCGCTGTCAATGGCGCCAGCCTCACGATGGCCGAGGTCAACCGTGCCGAGGGCTGGTTCGAGGTCTGGCTGATCCCTGAGACGCTGCGCGCCACCACCTTCGGCGAGAAGGCCGAGGGCGCCGCGCTGAACCTCGAGATCGACCGCGCCACCCAGGTGGTGGTGGACACCGTGCGCGATGCCCTGGACGAACGCCTGGGCCCGCTGCTGCCGGCGCTGCAGGCGCTGCTGGCGCAGCAAGGCCAGAGCCTGGACGACCTGGGCGCGGCGGTGCGCCTGCCGGAGGCCACCCCGTCCCGCCGGGCTTGAACCCTGTCGCCGCGCTGGCCGGCGCGCGCAGCGGCTGGCATGTTGACGCGCCGGCAAAGGGGAGGTTCCATGAAACACAAGAAACAGGCCGCAACGTCGGCCAGGCTCCGACGCGGTGTGGTGCTGCTGGCTTGCAGTGCCATGCTGGTGACAGGCACGGGTTGCACCACGATGGCGGTGCTGACACCGCCGGCAGCCGGCCAGCCGGCCATGCCGCTGGACGCCAACGACACCGCCGCGGTGCGGCTGAAGTCGGGCGTCACCCGGGTGCTGCAGGTCACCGACATCTCCGTCGAGCGGTTGTCAGGCACCGAGGCGGACACGGGGCGAGTGGTGTCGATCGCCGTCGACGAGATCGAGAGCGTCGAGGTCAAGCGCCTGGACCGTGCGCGCACCGGTCTGCTGGTGCTGGGCATCATCCTCGCCTTGGTGGCGCTGGGCAACGCCGTGGGGAAATCGATCTACAAGGATGTTTCGGCGCGCTATGGGGTGTAGGCGTCGGCAGGCGCGCCGCGGCGGGCTCGGCCTGGCCTGCGCGGCCGGGCACGCACCGCGCGCTCAGATGACCGCGTGCTCCACAAAACACCGACCACTGCGGATGCGCTCGGCGCCCAGTTCCCGCAGGTCCAGGCTGGTGTAGCGGCCGTGCAGCAGCCATTCGGCCACGCCGCGGCCGGCGGCCGGTGCATGCTGCAGGCCGTGGCCTGAGAAGCCGCAGGCCAGCAGCACATTGGGGCAGTCGGGGTGCGGGCCGATCAGCGCGTTGTGGTCGGCCGGGTGCACCTCGTAGTAGCCGTCCCAGGCGCTGTGCACGCGCAGTGCCTCGAAGGCCGGCACGCGTTGCGCCAGCGCCGGCCACACATGCGCCTCGAACTGGTCCAGCGCGGGTTGATCGAGCGGCAGGTCGTCGGGGTCGGCGTCGCCGGCCGAGGGCGACCAGCCGGCGATGAAGCCGGCGCCTTCGCTGCGGAACCACACCCCCGAAGGGTCCACCACCAGCGGCGTGGGGCCCGGGATCGGCGTCGGGCAGCGCAGCATGAACACGGTGCGCTTGCGTGCGCTCACCGGCACCGCCAGGCCCAGCGCGCGGCCCACCGCGCCGGACCAGGCGCCAGCGGCCAGCACCACGGCATCGGCCGCCAGCCGCGTGCCATCGGCCAGCCGCAGCGCGCGCAGGCGCCGGGCATCGCCATGGCCGTCAAGCTCGGCACCGGCCACGCGGCCGCGCAGCCACGCCGCGCCCAGCGCGCGGGCCTTGGCGCCCAGCGCGCGGGCGAAGGCCTCGCCATCAAACCAGCCTTCACCGGCCAGGCCCAGCTGTGCAGCCTGCAGGTCGGCACTGGCCATCCAGGCGAAGCGCTCGCTCACTTCTGTCGGTGAAAGGGCCTGCACCTGCGCGCCGGCGGCCTGCTGCACGGCGCGGCTGGCCGCCAGTGCGGCGGCGCCGGCCGGCGTGCCGGCCAGGAACAGGTAGCCCGAGCGCACCAGGCCCAGCTCGGGCACGCGGGGGATGTCGCCGTCGTCCAGCGCCAGCCAGGCCGCCGGGTCGGCCAGCAGCTCGAAGCCGAAGCGCGACATGGCCACATTGACCGCATTGCCGAACTGCTGGCGGATCGACGCCGCCGAGCGTGCCGACGAGGCCAGCGTCAGCCCCGGATCGGGCTCCACCACCTGCACCTGCACGGCCGGGCCGGCCTGGCGCTTCAGGAACAGGGCCACGGCGGCGCCCACCGCGCCGCCGCCGATCACCACCACCTTCATCGCGCGCGCCGGCTCAGCACAGGCCGGCCAGCGCCGGGTGATGCGTGGCCAGCCAGGCACGCAGCGGCTCGTCGGGCGCCATCATCGTGAAATCGGCAAAGTCGAAGCCCGGTGCCACCATGCAGGCCACCAAGGTGTAGTCGCCCTCGCTCTGCGCGGCCTGCCACACGCCGGCCGGCACCGTGGCCTGCGGCGCGGTGTGTTCGCTCACCGGCGCCAGCAGGGTGGCCGTGACCTGCGGCGCGGTATCGTGGCCGCCACGGGGGTCCAGCTGGTGCAGCACCAGCGGTGCGCCTTCCAGGTGGCACCACACCTCGTCGGAGCGCACGCGGTGCCAGCGGCTGGTGCCGCGGTCGGCCAGCACGAAATAGATCGAGGTCAGCGCGGGGCGCAGCGGCCGGCCGTCGCGCGGGTCGACCAGGGCCTGCGCGCGGTGCACCTCGCCGTAGTGGCCGCCTTCGGGGTGGGGCCGCAGCTGCAGGCGGTGGATCAGTTGCTGGGCGCGGGCAGACAGGGTCATGGCAGGCGTGGCGGATGGCACTGGCCGGCATTGTGGCCGCTGGCGTGGGCCGTCTGTGGCGGGTGTGTCGGCGGCCGGGCAGGCCGCCGCGTTGTACCCTGATGCCGATGAAACACATGCAGGGGCCAGGGAGGCCATGGCGCGGTGCGGGCTTGCGGATTGCCGGCCGGGCCGCGGCCTTGGGCCTGGGCCTGGGCCTGGCGCTGGTGGCGCCGGTGGCGCCGGTGCAGGCGGCCGAGGCGGCCGATACCGACGCCGCCGACCAGGCCTTCTACCGCCGTGCCGCCAGCTGCGCCGCGGTGATGAAGCCCGAGGTGCTGCGCCTGGCCGAACGCTGGCGCGGCGGCGAGCGCGGGGTGCGCGGCGAGGTGCAGCGCCTGACCGAGCTGAGCTTCACCTTCGTGGGCGTGGCCTACAAGCGCGGCCTGCGCGGTGCGGCCGCCGATCGCTTGCTGGCCGAGGCCGAGCGCGACCAGGCGGCGCTGGCGGCGCCGGCCCTGCGCCAGCTGTCCACCACTTGCCAGGCCGAGGCGCGCCAGCTGCTGGATCGCGCCAACGTGCTGGAGCGCATGCTGGTGCGCAACCGCGCCAAGGCGCGTGTGGCGCAGATGCTGGACGAGGCCCCGGCCAAGGCCGCCGCCGGCGGCTGAGGTGCGCCGGGCGGCGCGGCCGGCGGCTGGCTGCGGATCAGGGGTTGTCGATCAGGTGCCGGCCCAGCGCCGCCCAGCCGCGCAGCGCGCTGGGGTCGCAGGCCAGGCTGGCCGGCAGCGGGTGCGAGGCAAAACGTGCCACCACCATCTCGGCGCGCGGATCGATGTACAGCGTCTGGCCGTGCACGCCACGCGCCAGCCAGGCGCCATGCGCATCGTGCGTGACCCACCACATCGCGCGGTAGCTCCAGCCGCGCATCTGTGACTGGCGCGCCCGTGCAAAGGCCTCGGGGCAGCCCCCGGCGCGCAGGCGCGTGATCACCGCCGTGGGCACCAGCTGGCGGCCGTCGGCCCAGCCGCCGCAGCGCAGCATCTCGCCCAGGCGTGCCAGGTCGCGCAGCGTGAGGTTCAGGCCGCCACCGGCAAAGGGCGTGCCCTCGCTGTCGATGGTGAGGAAGGCGTCCTGGTCGGCGCCCAGCCGGCGCCACAAGCGCTCAGCCAGGTGGCCGGCCAGGTCCTGACCGGTCACCACCTGCATCACCAGCGCCAGCGCATCGGTGTTCACCGTGCGGTAGGCAAAGGCATGGCCGTGCGGCCCGGCCGGCCCCACGCTGCGCAGAAAGTCGGCAAAGCCGCGCGGGCCGTCGTAGCCGGGCGGGCGCGGCAGCACGCCGCCGGCCTGGGCATGGCGCCAGATGCCGGCCTGCGGGTCGGCATAGTCCTCGCTGTAGTCCAGCGCGGTGCGCATGTCCATCACCTGGCCCACGGTGGCGCCGGCAAAGCCGCTGCCGGCCAGTGCGGGCAGGTAGTGCGTGAGCAGGGCGTGCTCGTCCAGCTCGCCGTCGTGCACCAGCATCGCGGCCAGCAGGCCCACCACGCTCTTGGTGACCGACATGGCGCTGTGCCGCTGCGACAGGTGCAGCGCGCCGTGGTAGCGCTCGTGCACGATGCGCCCGCGGTGCAGCACCAGCACGCCATCGGTATAGGCCTCGGCCATGGCCTGGGCAAAGCTGCGGCGCTGGCGGCTGGCCACCGGCAGGAAGCCCAGCGTGTCGATGTCCTCGCGCGGCCGCTGCGGCAGCTGCCAGGGCGGCACGGGGCCGCGCGAGACCTCGGTCACCGGCACCAGGTGGTCGAGGTGGCTGAAGCTCCAGCGCAGCTGCGGGAAGCGGTAGGCGCTGCCGTCGTCGAAGCGGATGCGCCGGTGCGCGGGCGGCGGCGTGCCCTGCATCCAGCCCAGCGCCACCGGGCAGCTGGCCTGGGCATCGGGAAACTTCAGGGCCTGCAGCTGGGCGACGGGGGCATTCATCGGTGGTGGCTTGGCGGAGCTGCCCGTGCCCGAACGCCTGCCGCGGCCCGGTGCCGCAGCCCGGGGGGGTCGGAGGGCCTCGCCAGTCTTGTCGGCCGGTGCGCGCCGGTCTTGAGCGCCGCCGGGTGCCACACCGCGCGCGCTGTCCACAAAGCCACAGGCCGCGGCAGCGCGCCGCCGAGCGCTGCCGCCGCGCCCGCCTAGCGGCCGTGGAACTGTGCCGGACGCTTCTCGGCCAGCGCGCGCTGGCCTTCGCGCAGGTCGTCGCTGCTGGCGCAGCGGGCCTCGCGTTCACGCAGCACCGACAGGTGGTATTCGGCGCGGGCCATCTCGTTGAGCGAGGTCTTCATGCCGCGCAGCGCCAGCGGCGCACCGGCGCCGAGCGCGGCCACCAGCCGGGCGATCTCGGCATCCAGCTGCGCGGCATCCACCAGGCGGTCGAGGTAGCCCATGGCCAGCAGCTCACTGGCCGGCACCTCCTCGGCCAGCAGGAACAGGCGCTTGGCCTGCTGCAGCCCCAGGCGCGTGACATAGCGGCGCAGGCCGCTGGCGTAGTAGTGCAGGCCGATGCGCGCGGCCGGCATGCGCAGCACCATGCCCTGCACGCCGACGCGGAAGTCGCAGGCCAGCGCCAGGTCGGTGGCGCCGCCGTACACGCCGCCCTGCAGCCGGCACACGGTGGGCACCGGCAGGGCCTCCAGCGCGTCCACGGTTTCCTCGAACAGGCGCGGCCCGGCGCTGGTGCCGCCCGCCGCGGCCCCGGGCGACGCGGCCAGCGCGCCCAGGTCGAAGCCTGAGCAGAAGCTCTTGCCCGTGGCGGCCAGCACCACCACGCGCAGCGCCGGCTCGGCCTGCAAGGTGGCGATGTGCTGCTGCAGCGCCAGCAGGTCGTCCACCTGCAGCCGGTTGTGGTGGGCGGGGCGGTTCAGCATCAAGGTGGCATGGCCACCCTCGATGTGCAGGCTGGGCGGGCCGGGGGGCAGGGCTGGGCTGTGCATGGGCCGATGGTAGCCACTGCCCGGGCAGCACACGGCAGGCGGCCGGCGCAGTGGCCGCCTGCCGGATGGCCGGGCGGTCGGGCCGGTGCTCAGCCCGCCAGGCTAGGGGCCCAGCTGCTGCACCCGCTGCTCGGCGGCGGCCACGTCGCGGGCTAGCTCGGCCAGGTAGCGTGAACGCTCCTCGCTGGTCCATTCGGCGGCCGAGAAGGCGGCCAGGCTGCTCACGGCCGACTGCATCACCAGCCCCGGCAGGCGCGGCAGCATCACGCGGTCGGGCGTGGTGTCGGGCAGCAGCAGGAATGCCTCGACGTCGCGCAGGCGCAGCGGCAGGGCGGGGCGGCGGTCATGCACCAGGCGGCCATGCACCGGCAGCTCGAAGGTGGTGGCGCCGGCGGCCAGTTCGGCGTTGAAGCCCAGCAACGCAAAGGGCTGGCCGGCGGCGTCGTCGACCCGCGCGCTCACCACGTAGCGGCCGGGCAGCAGGATCTGCACCGGCAGCAAAAAGTGGAGCGCGCCGTTGACCATGGCCTCGCGCACGCCGGGCCGCCACTCGGCAGCGGTGCGCGGGCTGTAGATCAGGTCGAAGTAGATGAAGCCGGGCTGGCCGCCGTGTTCGAGCAGCAGCTCCAGGCGGATCAGGCCGGCATAGGCGCCGAAGCCCTGCGCCGCAGGCCGCATCACGGCGGTGAACACACCATCCCCGGCCAGCAGGTCACCGGCCTGGCCGGCATCGTTGACCGGCATCGCGAACTCGGCCGTGCTGGCGGTGCGCCCGGGCGGCGTGACCTCATGCATCACCGCGCGCGTGACGCGCAGCGGCAGGCGGCGGCCCTCACCGTCGACCAGGGCCACGGTGATGCGGTTGCTTTCGGCGCCAGCGGCAAACACGCGCTCCTGGGTGGTCTGCAGGCGCACGCCCTGCGCCACGCTGCCGCCGCCGGGCATGCGCAGCGGGTGCTCTTCGGCAATCGGCGCAAAGGGCCGCAGCTGGTCGGGGTGCTCGTCGATCGGCCGGCTGTGGTGCGGGTAGCGCGCCGCGGCCTGGTAGGCGGCCAGGGCCTCGCGGGCGCGTTGCAACTGCTGCTGGGCCTGGGCCAGCCGCTCGCGCCGCAGCGCCTCGCCTTGGGCGCTGTAGGGTGCGGCCGAGGCCGCGGCGCGCACTGTCACCGCACTGGCGGCGCCGGCAGCGGGGGCGGCGCCGGCACCGGGTGGCGTGGCCGCGGGCCCGGCGATCACGCGCACGCCCTCGTGGGCGCTGGCCGTCTGCAGCCGCCACAGCAGGCCGGCGGCCAGCAGCAGCACGGCGGCCACCGCCAGGGCCAGCATCAGCCGCCCCGGCGCGCGGCCACGCGGCAGCCTCATTGCGCGTTGGCAGCCATGTCGGCGCGCGCGCGGCTCACCACGCCGGCCCAGTTGCCCTTGGTGTAGTGGTTCAGCGATTCACCATCGTCACGGGTCACCACCGAGTGGTTGCTCCACTTGGCGCGACCGCCCTGGGCCGCGGCGGTGCCCAGGGTCAGGTCATTGCACAGCCAGTCGGACGGGTTGCAATAGCTGCCGCCGCCGCTGCCCGAGATGCCGCCGGCCGAGTGGTAGGCGATGGCCTCGTCGTCCTGCCCGGGCAGCACGAAGGAATACAGCGTGCCGCTGGCGCCAGCATGCACGTAGAACATTCGTCCGCCCGGGGCGGTGTGGTTTTACAGAGCGCGGGCGGGGCTGGTCTTCAGGTCGGCCACCAGCGGCTCGCTCAGCGCCCAGTCGCCCAGGTTGGCCAGTTCGCTGCCGCCCGCCGCGCCGCCAGCCACGTTCACCCACTTGATGTTCCAGCCGGTCTGGGTGCCGCCGTCGCTGTTGCTGCACTGGCCGCTGGCGTTCGGCGCGGGGGTCTTGCGGTAGCGGCTGCTGGTGCCGTACAGCGCCAGCGCATAGCCGATCTGCAGGTTGCCGGCCGAGTGCGCGGCCACGTAGCACCAGTTGTTGCCGGTGCAGTAGCAGTCGAGCGCGTTGCGCACGATGCCGTTGGTGTTGGCGATGTTGTTGTAGCCGTCCCAGTTGATGGCCTTCTTGTTCACCCCGGCGGCGGTGGTGGCCGGGCCCCAGTAGCGGAAGTCGGCATGGTTGTGCACCTGGCCACCACCGCTGCGGCCGTTGATCCACAGTGAATAATTGGTGGCTTGAGCGGCCACGGCCAGCACGCCGGCCAGGGTGACGGCGCCGAGCGCCAGGGTGCGACGAAACGTGGGCATGGGGCTCCTCCAGCAGGTGTTGACCGTGCCGGACGGCGACGGCCGAGTGTGAAGTTCTCGTGAAGCGCCGCGCATGTTGCCCGAGAAATGGTCTCGATTGCGTGACAGCCTGTGCCGACTGCAATGCTGCAGTTGCAACAGCGCGATATCCCTGGGGTGACGCGCCCGCACCGCATTCCACAATCGGCCGGATGATCCCCGCCACCAGCGCCAGCCCCCAGCCAGACTCGCCCGCCGCCTGGCGCCGCCTGATGATCACGCTGGCGCTGATGACCATCGGCTCGGCCGGCATGTACGTGGTGTCGGTGGCGCTGCCGGCGGTGCAGGCTGAGTTCGGTGCCACGCGCGCCCAGGCCTCGCTGCCCTACACGCTGCTGATGATCGGCTTCGGCCTGGGCTGCCTGCTGGCCGGGCGTCTGACTGACCGCTTCGGCCTGGTGCCGGTGGTGCGCATGGGGGCGGTGTGCCTGGGCCTGGGCTTTGCGCTCAGCGGCCTGGCGGGCAGCCTGTGGCTGTTTGCGCTGCTGCAGGGCGTGCTGGTGGGGCTGCTGGGCTCGGCCACCAGCTTCGTGCC
>CAYPDO010000075.1:1543-12189 GCA_964409495.1 uncultured Bordetella sp. | reverse complement strand
TACAGGAACAGCAGCAGAAAGCGCACATGCGCGGCCACCGAGCCCGAGACATCGCAGATGGCCACGAACCTGGGCTTGTCCTTGCGCCGGAACTTGAAGTGCAGCCGGTGCGGCACGCTGTCATGGCCGGCGCTGCCGCGGATCATGCGGCGGAAATCGAGCTGGCCGCGCAGCTGCACGCGGCGGCGCCGCGAGTGCTTCACGGCCATGCGCCTGGCCATGCGCGCCACCACCACACGCATGCGTTCCATGTCGTGCGGCGCCAGGCGGCCAAGGGTGCGCTGGGCCACCACGTCCTGCATGAAGGCCTCGGTGGCCGGGCGGCCGTAGAGCTCGAAGCGCTGCTCCACCAGCGCGCGGGCGGCGCGACGCAGCGATTCGCGTGCGGCCTGCAGCATGGCCAGCTCGGCCTGCGGGTCGGGCGAGCCGCTGGTCTGTGGTTCCAGCAGAAGCTGGCGCACGCGGGCGTCCAGCGGCGCGATGCCCAACGCTTCCAATACGCGGCGGGTCAGCGGGCCCACCTGGGTGTGGAACTGGATGTCGTCGACCTGGGCGGCTTCGGCGGCGCGGTTCAGTGCCGGGCCGAGTGAGGGCATACGTTCGCCACTGGCGCCGCCGCGGGCCTCGGCGGCCATCGCGATCAGCGGCTGCAGCGCATCGCCGCCGCTGGCCCAGGTGGGCGTGGCCGGGCGATCGGCGTACGGGCCACCGCCGGCGTCTTGTCCGGGCTGGCCGGGTTGGCCTGGGGCTTCACCGGCCGGCCGGGACGCCGCGTCTTGCGGGCTGGGCGACGCGCCCTCGCCCTCACGCCGGGCTTCGGCCGACGCCTCCACCGCCCCGAAGAACTGGTCGAACACCCGCTCGTGGATCAGCTTCTCGGCCGGCGTCTTGGCCAGCACCACGCCCAGGCCGTCCTTCAGCTGGCGGCGGTCGGCATAACCCAGCAGCGCCACGGCACGCGCGGCGTCGATGCTCTCGGCGATCGACGCATCGGCCCCGGCCGCGCGCAGCGCGCGGACGTAGTTGACCAGGGTGCGGTCCATGGCGGGTGGCGGGGCCTGGGCTGCGGTCTCAGGCCGTGGCTGAGGCCAGCGCGTCGCGCGTCAGCTGCGGCAGGCGGGCCTGCACGGCCTGGATGTCGCTCTCGCGCTTGAGCAGCACGTTCAGCGTGTCGCGTACCAGGGTCTCGTCCAGCGCGCCAGCGTGCAGCAGCAGCAGGGTGCGCGCCCAGTCCATGCTCTCGGCCACGCTGGGCGGCTTGCGGATGTGTTCCTGGCGCAGCGCCTGGACGAAGTGCACCAGCTGCTTCAGCAGCGCCTCATCAATGCCCGGCACACGGGCGCGCAGCACCTGCTGCTCGAAGGCCGGCGCGGGGAAGCCGATGTGCAGGTGCAGGCAGCGGCGCTTGAGCGCATCGCCCAGCTCGCGCGTGTTGTTGCTGGTGAGGATGACCAGCGGCGGCACCTGGGCCCGGATGGTGCCGATCTCGGGCACGGTGACCTGGTAGTCGGCCAGCACCTCCAGCAGCAGGGCCTCGAAGGATTCTTCGCTCTTGTCGATCTCGTCGATCAGCAGCACGCTGCCGCCGGCCTGCTCCATGGCCTGCAGCAGCGGGCGCGGCTGCAGGAAGTCGCGCGAGAAGAACAGGTCTTGAAAGCCGGTGAGCTTGGTGTAGGCCTGGGCCAACGTGTCGGCATCGGCCATCAGCTGGCCGATCTTCTCTTTCAGGATCTGGGTGTAGAGCAGCTGCTTGCCGTATTGCCATTCATACAGCGCGCGGCTGTCGTCCAGGCCCTCGTAGCACTGCAGGCGGATCAGCGCATGGCCCAGGGCCTTGGCGGCCGAGACGGCCAGCTCGGTCTTGCCCACGCCGGCCGGCCCCTCGATCAGCACCGGCTTGCGCAGGTGATGGGCCAGGTACACGGCGGTGGCCACCTGGCGGTTGGCGATGTAGCCCACCGCGGCCAGCGCGGCGGTGATGGCCTCGATGGACGACAGCGCGGCCGGGGCGGTCACGGGGAGGCTGGCGATGGCGGCCGGGGCGGCGGGTGCATTCATGCGGCGAGTGTGCGCAAGTCGGGCCGGCGGCGCTATTGCCTGGGCGACACCGGGCTGTGCGGGGTTTCCACGAGACGTCGGACCGTCTCGATGACCGTGGACCCTGGCCGCCTGCATGAATGGCTAAAATGGCCAATCCCAGGCTGACCGGAATTCCTGACATGCGCATCACCGCCACCGACGCCAAGAACCGGTTTGGCCAGGTCTGCGCCCAGGCCAAGCGCGAGCCCGTCTTCGTCGAGAAGGCCGGCCGGGTGGACACCGTGATCCTGTCCGCCGAGCACTACCAGGCCCTGCAATCCAATGCCGGCAGGGCCGCGCTGGCGGCGCGCAAGAAGGCCTTCGAGGCCGAATTCGGCGACTGGATTGCCGCACAGAACGACTGGGTGGAGACCCATGGCATTCCGGGTGCCGACCTGCGGCCCTGGTGAGTGCGCCATGGCGCAGTACGACGTCTACGCCAACCCCAGCGCCAGTGCGGGCAACGGCATTCCGTTTGTGGTGGTGATCCAAACCGATCTGCTCGACGGCCTGAGCACCCGCCTGACCGTGCCGCTGGCCGCGCTGGAATTCGCCGCCAGGGCGCCTGCCGTGCTGTGCCCGGTGATCGTGGTCCAGGGGCAGCGCCTGCACGCGCTGGCGCACTACGCCGCGCCCTTGCCGGCCAGGCTGCTGCGCCGCCCCGTGGACAACGTGGCAGCCCAGGCCAGCGCGCTGGTTTCGGCCGTCGACGCCGTGCTGTCTGGCGTCTAGGCGGCTGTCGAGCCACCCGGCGTCGCGGGGACGCGCCGCCACTGGCTGGGCGGGTCAGCGGGCCGGCTTGGGCGCGGCCCGGCGCTGGCCCGCTCGGCCGCTCAGCTCAGGCGCGCAAACCGCGCCAGGTGGTGGTCGGCATCGCCGAAGCGCTGCGCCAGCATCGTGAGGCGGCGGAAGGTGTGCGAGACCTTCAGCTCCTCGGTCATGCCCATGCCGCCGTGCAACTGCACCGCCTCCTGGCTGACCAGGCGGGCCGCATCGGCGATCTTCACCTTGGCGGCCGACACGGCGCGCTGGCGCTCGCGCACCGCGGCGTCACTGGTGTCGGTGCCGTCCACGCGGCTGGCGGCCAGGATGGCCATCGAACGTGCGGCCTCGGTGTGGATGTGCATCTCCACCATGCGGTGCTGCAGCACCTGGAACGAGGCGATGGCCACGCCGAACTGCTTGCGCGTCTTGGTGTACTCCAGCGTGGCCTCCACCGCATGACGCATCGCGCCCACGGCCTCGGCGCACAGCAGCGCGGTGGCGAAGTCCAGCGCCTCGTCGATGGCGGCTTGCGCGCCGCCCGCCGTGCCCAGCAGCGCCTCGGCGCCCAGGCGCACGGCTTCGAAGCGCAGGTCGGCCGCGCGCTGGCCATCCACCGTGCGACAGGGGCTGGCTGACACGCCCGCGGCAGCCGGATCGACGATGAACAGGCTGGCGCCTGCCGGCGTGGCCGCGCTGACGATCAGCATGTGCGCCAGCGGCGCGCCGATGACCACGGCCTTGGCGCCATCCAGCACCCAGCCGTCGCCGTCCGGGCGTGCGGTGGTGGCCTGTGGATCGGTGGCGTAGCGGCGGCCGGGTTCCAGGTAGGCAAAGGCCAGGCGGCGCGTGCCATCGGCCAGGCCGGGCAGCAGCGCGGCGCGCTGCGCGGCGCTGCCGCTGCGTGCCACCAGGCGGCCGGCCAGGCCCACGTTGTCGAGCAGCGGCTCCACCACCAGGGCTTCGCCGCAGGCTTCCATCGCGGCCATCAGGTCCACCGCGCCGCCGCCGAAGCCGCCGTCTTCTTCCGGCAGCGCAATGGCGGTCAGGCCCATCTCGGCAAAGGTGGCCCACACGGCCTCGCTGGCGCCGGTGGCCGAGTGCACGATGGCCTTGCGCTGGTCAAAGCCGTACTGAGCGGCCAGAAACCTGCGCAGCGATTCGGCCAGTTGCTGCTGTTCTTCAGAGTAGTCGAAATCCATGTGCTGCTCCTGCTCACAGACCCAGGGTGGCCTTGGCGATGATGTTGCGCTGGATCTCGTTGGATCCGGCGTAGATGCTGGTCTTGCGGTAGTTGGCGTAGCGCGGCGTCAGGCGCGAGGCCAGCGCATCCACCGCGCCGCCGTCCACCGCCATGAAGGGCTGGGCCAGCGGGCCCACGGCCTGCATCATCAGCTCGGTGATCGCCTGCTGCAGCTCGCTGCCGCGGATCTTCAGCATCGACACATCGGCGCCGGGTGGCTGGCCGCTCTTGCGCATCTGGTCGAGAAAGCGCATCGAAGTGAGTTCCAGCGCCTCGAGCTCGATCTCCACGCGCGAGAGCCGGTCGCGAAAGCGCGGATCGTCCATCAGCAAGCGGCCGTCCACCTGCTGCTCGGCCGCCAGGCGCTTGAGCGCGGCCAGCTCGCGCTTGCTGCCGCCCACATTGCCCGAGCCCATGCGCTCGTGGCCCAGCAGGTACTTGGCCACCGTCCAGCCCTTGTTCTCCTCGAACACCAGGTTCTCCACCGGCACCTTCACGTCGTCGAAGAACACCTCGTTCACCTCGTGGCCGCCATCCATCAGGATCAGCGGGCGCACGGTGATGCCGGGCGTGGTCATGTCGATCAGCAGGAAGCTGATGCCCTCCTGCTTCTTGGCCGTGGCGTCGGTGCGCACCAGGCAGAAGATCCAGTCGCCGTAGTGGCCCAGCGTGGTCCAGATCTTCTGGCCGTTGACGACGTAGTGGTCGCCCTGCCGTTCAGCGCGGGTTTTCAGCGAAGCCAGGTCGGAGCCCGAGCCCGGCTCGGAATAGCCCTGCACCCAGAAATGCTCGCCCGAGCGCATGCCGGGCAGGAAGCGCTGCTTCTGCGCCTCGGTGCCGAAGTGCAGCAGCACGCTGGCGCACATGTGCGGGCCGAAGGGCGGCAGCGCCGGTGCGCCGGCCAGGCCGAACTCTTCCTGGAAGATGTAGCGCTGGGTGATGTCCCAGCCGGTGCCGCCCCAGGCCTCGGGCCAGTGCGGCACGCTCCAGCCCTTGGCGGCCAGGATGCGGTGCCAGCGCTGGTAGTCGTCCTTGCTCAGGTGCTGGTAGCTGGTGACCTTGTCGCGGATGTCGGCCGGCAGGTGCTCGGCCAGCCAGGCGCGCACTTCGGCGCGGAAGGCCTGTTCTTCGGGGGAGTAGTTGAGGTCCATGGGGTCTCTCCTGGAACTTGCTTCAGCCCTGGCGGGCCTGGCCCGACCTGAGCCGGGCGATCACCGGCCCGTCGGGGTGGTAGGAATGGCAGGTGCCGATCAGCGACTCGATGCGGAACACGCGCGGAGGCGCCGGCTCGCCCGCGGCGCGCGGCGCGTGGACGTTGGAGGCGAAACACTGCACCGCGGCGCCGGCCACCGCCTCCATCATCGCGATCACATGGGTGCAGCCCTGGGTGCCGCCCAGGCGCTCGTACAAGGCCTTCTTGAAGCCCTTGCCCAGCGACAGGCCCAGCAGCGCCTGGAAGTTGGGCTGCACGCCGGCGCAGCTGTCGTAGGGCGTGCTCTTCATCGCCGAGGCGATGGCCACGATGTGGCGCTGGCGGTCCATCGTGACGCGCAGCTGCAGGTTGTGCAGGGCCGAGCCGGCGGTGCAGGCGCCGCGAAAGTCGCTTTGGTAGGCGAAGGGCCGGGTGTCGATGAAGCGCGCGTCGATCTCCATCAGGCCGTCGTCGCGGCGGAAGCTGCGGCAGACGATGCTGCGCGTGTGCACCGCCTGGCGTGACGCGGGTGGCGGCAGCAGCCAGCCTTCGTCGAGGCTGGCATGCAGGTCTTCACCAGGGGAAAGCATGGGCAGGTGCGGGCCCTTCGGGCGCGGTCAGGCAATGGCCTGTGATGCTCGCATGCCACCCGCCCGGCCGCCTTGCACCCTGGCGACAGCCCGGCGGGTGGGTTTGTGCGGATGGCCAGGCCGGGCAAGGCGACTGCGGCGGTGCCTGCCAGCGCGCCGCAGCGTCGCGCCTGCGACAGCGCGCGCCAGGGCAAGCCGCAATGGCGGCCGGCATGCGGCGGCGCCTAAGCTGGTGCCCACCAGGCCGAGCCCCGCCGGCCGTCCATCGCCGACCCGCGGTCGCCGAACGCCGCCATGACCCTGCCCACCCCGCTGGCCCAGCGCGCCCATCCGCTCGACACCGTGATCGGTGCGCAGTGGCCCGACCTGTCCACGCCCGAGGCGCTGGCCGCCTTCGAGGCCGTGCCCTATGCGCAGCGCATCGCCGCGCACAGCACCTGGCAGGCGCTGCGCCTGGGCCGCGACTGCGCGCCCGAGGCGCCGGCCATCGTGTTTCTGCCCCATGCCCGGGCCGACGACACGCCGCAGGTCACCAGCCATGCGCACTTGTTTGCCCAGGTGACGCAGGCCGCCAATGCCTTCCATGCGCTGGGCGTGCGCCCGGGCGGCGTGGTGAGCCTGCTGCTGCCCTTGCTGCCGCAGGCCTTCAGCGCGCTCTTCGGCGCCGAGGCGGCGGGCATCGCCAACCCGGTGAACCCGCTGCTCGAGCCCTGGCAGCTGGTGGAGATTCTGCACGCCGCCGGCACCCAGGTGCTGGTGACCATGGGCCCGCAGCCCGGCAGCGATTTGTGGGACAAGATGGCCCAGGTGTGCGCCCAGGTGCCCGGCTTGCGCGCGGTGGTGGTGGTGGGCGGTGCCGCAGTGGCCACCGCTGCGCCCGGTGACATGCCAGCCACCGGCGGCGCGGTGCCCATCTACGACTACGACGCACTGCTGGCCGCCCAGCCCGACGATCAGTTGGTCAGCGGCCGCGAGATCGCCGAGGGCGACGTCGCCGCCTACTTCCACACCGGCGGCACCACCGGCACGCCCAAGCTGGTGCGCCACACCCATGGCAACCAGGTCTACCAGGCCTGGGTGATCGGGCTGATGCTGCGCGTGCGGCGCGGCGGCAGCATGCTGTTCGGCCTGCCGCTGTTCCATGTGGGTGGCGCGCTCACCCAGGGCCTGGGCATCCTGGCCAACGGCGGCCATGTGGTGGTGCTGTCGCCCGCCGGCTGGCGCAACCCGGCGGCGCAGCGCGAGGTGTGGGCCCTGGTGCGGCGCTGGCGGCCCGAGACCTTCGGCGGCGTGCCCACGGTGCTGGCCGCCGCGCTGCAGATGCCGCACACCGCCGACGATGTGGCCTCGCTGCAACGCGTGTCGGGCGGCGGTTCGGCCATCCCGGTGGCGGTGGCGCGCAGCTACGAGCAGGATTTCGGCCTGCCGGTGCTGGAGGTCTACGGCATGACCGAGACCGCCAGCGTGCACACCATTTCTTATGTCGACCGGCCGGTGCGCCTGGGTTCGGTGGGCCATGCCGTGCCCTACAGCCGGGTGCGCATCGTGCAGGTGGATGCCGAGGGCCGCGCCATCGGCGATTGCGCGCCGGGCCAGATCGGCGTGGTGGCGATGGCCGGGCCGGGCGTTTTCGGCGGCTACCTCAGCGAACGCCACAACGCCGGTGCCTTTGCCGCGCCGGGCTGGGTGAACTCGGGCGACCTGGGCCGCCTCGACGACGACGGCAGCCTGTGGATCACCGGCCGCGCGAAAGATCTGGTGATCCGCGGCGGCCACAACATCGACCCGCTGCCGATCGAGGAGATCCTGTACCAGCATCCGGCCGTGGCGCTGGCGGCCATGGTGGGCCAGCCCGATGCCTATGCCGGCGAGCTGCCGGTGGCCTATGTGCAGCCCCGGCCCGGCGCCAGCGTGGCGGCCGACGAACTGCTGGCCTGGGTGCGCGAGCGCACGCCCGAGCGCGCCGCGGTGCCGGTGGCCTTGCACCTGCTGCCGGCGCTGCCGCTCACCGGCGTGGGCAAGGTGTTCAAGCCGGCGCTGCGCTGGGACGCCGCGCGCCGCGTGGCCGAGCGCGCGCTGGCCGACCTGGCCTGCCCGGGCTTGCAGGTGGCCGTGGGCGCGCACCCGGTGCACGGCAGCCTGATCACGGTCACCGTGGCCGATGTGCCCGAGGCCGGGCGCGCTGCGCTGGCCGGGCGCATCGGCGAGCGCCTGGGGCCGCTGACGCTGCGTCACAGCGTCGAGTGGGCCTGAAGCCCCCGGGGCCGGGCGGCGCCGAACCCGCCGCCCGCGGCCGCCGGCTTCAGCCGGCGGCCAGCACCGCGTCGATCACCGGCTGCGGCCGTTCCAGCAGGATCTGGTGCCCCGTGCGCGGCAGCACCTGCAGCGTGGCCCGGGGCAGCGCGCCGGCCAGGGCTTGGGCGCCGGCGGCGGGCGTCAGGCCGTCCTCGTCACCGGCCAGGATGTGCACCGGCACATGCACCCGCGCCAGTGTCGCGGCGTCCAGCGTGAGGCGCTGGCGGAACAGCGCCTTGATCATGTGCAGCGGGTTGCGGTCGCTGATGGCGGTTTCAAGGTCGACCAGGGCCGGGTCGGCGTCGCGGCCCCAGGCGGCGGCGCGAAAGCCGGCCGACAGCCGGGGCCGCAGGCGTTGCAGCATCCACACCGGCAGCCAGAAGATCCAGGGCGTGCGCCGCTGCGCCTCGGGCCCGGCCGGGGCCAGCAGCACGACGCGCTCCACGGCCGGCAAGGCGGCCGCGTCGGGCCCGGCCAGCAGCGCCAGCACCTGCGAGCAGCCATATGAATGCGCCACCAGCAGGTTGCGCGGGCCGCCGTGGCGTGCCAGCAGCTCGCGCAGATCGGCCACCAGTTCGGGCCCGGCGTAGTGGCGAAAGCGCCGCGGCGCCGGGCTCTGGCCATGGCCGGCGGCATCGAAGCGCACCACGCGGTGGCCGGCGGCCAGCAGCGCCGGTGCCACGCTGCGCCATTGCTCGGCACGGCCACCGGCGCCGTGGATCAGCCACACCGTCAGGCCCGTGGGCGCCGCCGTGGGCGCGCTGATCTGCACCGCCAGCTGGCGGCCGTTGCGCAACAGGTCGAGGGCCATGGTCAGGGGCGCCGTGCGGGCTGCAGGCTCAGAACTCGTGGTGCACACGCAGGCCCAGCGTGCGCGGCTCGCCGGCCGCGGCCACCGGCAGCGGCAGGTCGAAGAAGTTGCGCGTCAGGTCGTGGTGCTTGTTGGCCAGGTTGCGCACATAGAACGTGGCGCGCCACCTGGCATCCACCGGCGCCAGCTCCAGCCTGGCATTGGCCAGCCAGTAGGCCGGCGTGGCGAAGTCGTAGGCCGGGTTGATGCGGTTGAGGAAGCTGCGGCCCTTGTCGTGGAAGCTCACATCGGCCTGGGCCAGCAGCTGCCAGCCCCCCAGCAGCGCCTGCCAGCTGGCCGCGGCGCCGGCGTTCAGGCGCGGAAAGTACAGGCCCTGACCCGACAGGTCGGCGGCCGGGCTCAGCGCCTGGTATTGCTTGAACTTGCCGTCCTTGTAGCCGGCAAAGCCGCTGAGCGTCCAGGCGGCGTGGGGCTTGAGGGTGAGGTCGAACTCGATGCCGTTGATCTCGCTGCGGGGCGCGTTGACGATCTTGCCCACCGTGGCGCCGGTGCTGGCGTCCTTCACCGCATCCAGGATCTGCTGGTTGCGGTAGTCGTAGTGGTAGACGGCGGCGTTGATGCGCAGCTGCCGCGTCGGCTCGGCCTTGAGGCCGGCCTCGTAGGCGATCAGCACCTCGGGCTTGAAGGGCGTGAGCGCCAGGTCGTTGAAGGTGTTGTAGGCGGTGAAGCCGCCCGACTTCACGCCGCGGCTCAGCGCGGCGTAGGCCAGCAGGCTGCGGCTGGCCTGGAATTCAAGCGCCAGCTTGCCCGAGGTCTGGTTGTTGGCGAAGCTGCCGCTGCTGGGGCCGTTGAACGGGATGTCGGGGCCGATGCTGCGCGTGGTGAAGTCGAGCCGCTCGCGCTGCTCGTGTTCCTGGCGCAGGCCGGCCACCAGCTTCAGCTGGGGCGAGAGCTTCCAGTCGGCCTGGCCGAACAGGCTGGTGGTGCGCACCGTCTGGCGGTAGCTGGTCAGCACATTGGCCAGGCCGAAGCTGTTCTGGAAGCTTGACGCGTACTGCTCGTCGAGCTTCTCGTCGGCCCAGTACAGGCCGGCCAGCCAGTTCAGCGGTGCGTCGGGCGTGTTCGAGGCCAGGCGCAGCTCCTGCGACAGGTTGCGCGCCTTGCTGCCGAAAAAGGTCTCGGCCAGCGGCAGCGATGTGGCGTCGTAGTCGGCCAGTTCGCGGCGATCAAACCAGTCGGCCGCGGTGATGCTGGTCAGCGTGATGCCGCCGGCCGTCCAGTCGGCGCGCAGCGCGCCGCCGTGGCTCTGGTTGTCGCGCGAGGGCTTGGCATTGGCGCTGTAGCCCAGGCGGCTCAAGAAGTCGGATGCGAAGCCCCAGCCGGTGGCGCGCGGGTTGGTGTCGGCCGGCAGCGCCGCCTTGGGCACCGGGTAGCCGGGCACGGCGGGTTGCGCGACGAAGGCATAGAGGCCCTGGCCATCCGAGGTGTCGCGCCCGGCATGCACCGAGACCGCCAGCTTCAGCGCGCGCGTGGCCTCCAGCTCGAGCTGGCCGCGCAGGCCGGTGAGGCGCTTGGCGCCCAACTTCTCGCCGGTGCTGCGGTTGAACTGCCATGCGCCACCCTGCTGCGTGGCCACGGCGATGCGGCCGCGCAGCGCGTCGCTCAAGGGGCCGG
>CAYPDO010000075.1:0-1443 GCA_964409495.1 uncultured Bordetella sp. | reverse complement strand
CCCTGCTGCGTGGCCACGGCGATGCGGCCGCGCAGCGCGTCGCTCAAGGGGCCGGCGAGATAGGCCTCGGCCTCGGTGGCACCGTAGCTGCCGTAGCCCAGCGTCACGCCGGCCTCGAACTTCCTGGTCGGGCCGCGGGTGATGAAGTTCACCGCGCCGCCGGTGGTGTTGCGGCCATACAGCGTGCCCTGCGGGCCGCGCAGCACCTCCACGCGCGCCAGGTCGAACAGCAGGCCCTGGGTCTGCACCGGCAGCGGCAGCGCCACCTCGTCGACATACACGGTGACGGCACCGGCGTTGTTGCTGGCGTAGTCCTGGAAGCCGATGCCGCGCAGGCGGAACTGCGCCTGACCGCCGCCGAAGGCCGGCTCGATCTCCAGGCCCGGCACCTCGTTCTGCAGCTGGTTGACCTTCTTCACGCCGCGCTGGCTCAGCTCATCGCCCGACAGCACGCTGATGGCCACGCCCACCTGCTGGGCCGACTGCTCGCGCTTTTGCGCCGTGACGACCACGGTCTGCAGTTCGCCGGCCCCCGTCCCGGCCGCCTGGCCCTGGGCCAGCGCCGGCAGGCTGGCCAGGGCCGCCAGCGCGAGTGGGTGGACGCGATGGCGGCTGTGGTGACGGGTCATGGGCAAGGCTCCTCGTGCGTGTGGCGTGGGCCGGCGCGCCGCGCGGCCGGAAGTGGGATGCAAGCGTCGGGATGCAAGTTGACGGATGCTGCAGCTTTGCTGCGGTGCAGCGAAGCGTAGCGAGCCTGGCGGCAATTTGCACGCCCCCCTGGGGCGACAGGGCGCCGCCCGCCACCCTGGGCGGGCCCGCAGCACGGGCCTGGCGCCGGGCCTGCCGTCAGGCCGCCGCCAGCACCCGGAACTGGTGCGTGCCGTCGCGCGCCAGCTGGGCCACCAGGCCGAACTCCCAGTCCAGATAGGCCTGCATGGCCTGGCGCGGGGCGTCGGTGCCCTCGTAGGGGCGGCGGTAGCGGTCAATGCGCGGGCTGAGCAGTTGCTGCGCGCCGGCCTGAAGCGGCCGGCCGCTGGCCACCCAGGCGGCCTGGCCACCGGCCAGCACCGCCAGCGTGTGCGGCGGCAGGCCCAGGCCGCAGGGCGTGGCCCGCAGTTCATTCAGGGCAAACCCCGAGACGGCACCGTTGGCGCAGACCAACACCACCTGCTGCGGCGGCGTGGCGGCGGCGGCCAGGCGCTGGGCCAGGGTGGCGGCCAGCGCGCTGCGCAGCAGCCACGCCGCGCCGGGAATGTGGCCGCGCACATGCTGGGCGCTGGGGCCCAGGTCCAGCAGCCAGGTGTCACCGCGCGCCAGGCCGCTGGCCAGCGCGTCGGCGCTGATCTGCGGCATGTTGGGCACCGGGGTCTGCGGCGGCTGCCAGGGGCCGCTCTGGGTGAACCGCGCCGGGCCGGCATCGCCCAGCCAGGCCACCTGCCCGAT
>CAYPDO010000074.1:0-12212 GCA_964409495.1 uncultured Bordetella sp. | reverse complement strand
GTGACCACGCGCACGTACTTGTCGGCCGCCTCGAAGTACAGCACCTCGTCCACCGGCACCAGGTGCACGGTGTTGCCGGCACTGGCCTGGATGACGCTGAGCCGCGGGCTGCTGCCGGCCGCCGGCCCGGTGGCCCCGAGCAGGGCGCGCAGCTGCTGCAGCGCCTGCTCCAGGCCCGGGGCGTGGCCGGGCGACGGGCCGGCCGCACCGGCCGCCGGCAGCGCCGGCACGGCCGCAGCGCTGGCCGCGGGCAGCTGGCTGGCCAGGCGCTGCTGCAGGCGCTGCACGCAGGCCGCCAGGCGCTGCGGATCGACCGGCTTGACGAGATAGTCCACCGCCTGCGCGTCGAAGGCGGCCAGCGCGTACTGGTCGAAGGCGGTGACGAACACCAGCAGCGGAAAGGGCGCGTCGCCGGCTGCGCCGGCCGGCCATTCCTCGGCCAGGGCCTGGGCCGCCTCCAGGCCGCTCAGGCCCGGCATGCGGATGTCCAGAAAGCACACCCGCGGCTGGCGCTCAAGCGCCACGCGCAGCGCCGAGGCGCCGTCGCCCACGGTGGCCAGCACGTCCAGCGCCGGCCACAGCCGCGCCAGTTCGGCCTGCAGGCCGGCGGCCAGCAGCGGTTCGTCTTCGGCGATCAGGGCGGTGGCGTGCATGGGGCGGTCGATGCGCAGGGGTCAGGCGGGATGCCGGCGCGGGCCGGATCCGGGGGCGGTTCAGGTGGCTGATGGGCTGGCGGATGGGCTGGCCGATGGCGCGTCCGACGGCCAGGGCAGCAGCACGGTGGCCACGGTGCCGCCGCCGGCGGCCGGCGCCAGCGTGAACTGGGCGGCGTCGCCGAACAGCGTGGCCAGGCGCTCGCGCACCTGGGTGGTGCCGAAGCCGGTGCCGGCGGTGGCGGCCTGGGTGCCGTCGGCCGGCAGGCCGGCGCCGGTGTCGCGCACGGTCAGGCACAGGCGCGGGCCGCTGGGCGTGTCGCTGCGCTGCGCGGCGACGTGGATCTGGCCGCCGGCCACATGCGGCTCCAGCCCGTGCTGGATGGCGTTCTCCACCAGCGGCTGCAGCAGCAGCGGCGGCACCGGCAGCTTGCGCAGCGGCTCGGGCAGATCCAGCTGAACCGACAGGCGCGGGCCCATGCGGATGGCCATCAGCGCCAGGTAGTCGTCCACGCGGTCGAACTCGGCCGCCAGCGCATGCGACTCGACGCGCGAGGCGTTCAGCGTGGCGCGCAGGTAGGCGATCAGGCGGTCGAGCATGGCCTGGGCGCGCGCCGCATCCAGGCCGATCAGCACACGCAGGTTGGCCAGGGTGTTGAACAGCATGTGCGGCTCGAGCTGCGAGCGCAGCAGCTTGAGCTGGGTTTCACTGGCCAGGCGCATCGCGGCCTGGGCGGCCGCCTGTTCCTGCGCCGCGCGTTCGCGGGTGTAGAAGAACAGCGTGGCGCCACCGGCGGCCAGCAGGCTCAGCAGCACCGGTTGCAGGCGGCTGAACGGCGCCGACTGGTAACCGGTGATGGCGTCGCCCAGCAGCGAGCCCAGCGCATAGCCGAGCGCGCCGCCCATCAGCACGCACAGCATCATCCAGTACGGGCCGGGCCAGCCGCTGCGCCGGCGCTCGGGCAGGCCCAGGTGCTCCACCAGCAGCATGCGGCCGCCGTCGATGAACAGCCAGCACAGCGTGCCGATGCAGTTGGAATACACCCAGAAGGGCCAGAACGACAGCCGGGCGCCGGTCATCAGCCACAGCGCCGTGGCAATGAACAGGCACACGCCCAGGTTCGCCAGGCCGCGCCGGGCCAGGCGCTGCCACCACGGCGCCTTGGGGGCGGTGGCTGCGGGCAGGGGCAGTGGCGTGGCGGACATGGCGTCATTGTGGTGCAGGGGCAGACGGCTCATCAGCGCCCGCGCCTCACACCCAACCCAGCGCGTGGTGCCACAGCAGATCGCCCAGGTAGCGCCCGGGCATCAGCGCGAAGGCGCCGGCGCCCACGCAGCCGCCCAGGTAGGCCTGCCACATGGCCTTGCGGTGCGCGCTGATGCGGCCCTTGATGACCGCCAGCATGGCCCCGCCGACGCCGCCGAAGACCAGCAGCGTGAGCAGGTGGATGGGCGTGTAGCCGGCGATGTTGGGCAGCCGGAAGTCGCGGATGAACAGGCTGGAGATGGCCGCTCCCAGCATCAGCAGCACCCACAGGTAGCCCAGACGCCGGTGCGGGGCCGTGCCCTTGCGGCGGCTGAGCACCACCGGCCCCAGCAGCAGGGCGCTGGCGGCCATCAGCAGATGGGCCTGGACGGCGGGGCTGAGGCTGGAGAGGGCGACGGCATGGCTCATGGCGGGCTTTCGGCAAGCACGTGGGCTTGGGCTGGGGTCTGCGATGGACGCATGTTCGACCGGCCGGCCGTGCCGCGCGAGGGGGCCGCGACGAAGCGGCGCTGCATGGCGTGAAGCGTGGCTGAGCGCGCGCCTGCTGCGCTGGCGCGGGCCGGGCCCGCGGCCCGCTCAGAAGGCCAGCGTGGCCGCCAGCAGCGCGCTGCGCCGCGTGGGCAGCTGGGCCAGCAGCGCGCAGGCCGGGCCGCCGTAGACGCGCCAGCTGGCGTTCACGCGCAGCCGGTCACCCTGCCATTGCAGCCCGGCGGTGACGATGCGGCCGCCGTCGGCGGGCTGCCACAGCGTGTCCAGCGTCAGCTGCCAGGGCCCGGGCTGCCAGGCCAGGCGCAGGAACAGGTTGTCGCGGCGCAGGCTGCCGGCGTCGAAGGGCGTGGCCTGCCAGGCCAGGTTGCCGGCGGCGCCGCCGATGGCCTGCGCCGGCAGGCCGGGCTGTGCGGCAAAGGCGGCCAGCGCCTGGTTGCGTGCGGCCCAGGCGTTCCAGGTGGCGTCGGGCAGCGCGGTGCCGTCATGCCAGGCTTCGAGCATCACGCTTTGCTGCTGCGCGCCGGTCCACTGGCCGCCGATCAACCACTGGCGGCTGCCGCCGTGCGTGGCCGTGTGCCAGGGATTGGCGCGCAGCACGGCGGACCCGGCCGCCGGGTCGGTCTGCCAGCCGTCGTGCCGCTGCAGCACACGGGCCGAGGCATGCAGCTCCAGCGCATCGGTGGCCACCCAGGCGGCGGCGGCGCCCAGGCTCAGGCCGGTGTGACGGCCGCGGCGGGCGAAGGCATGCAGATCCAGCGCGCCCTGGCGGCCGTACCAGCGCGCGGCCAGCGCGCTTTCGCGGGCGAAGCGCTGGCTGTCGCGCGCCGCATGCCAGCGCTGCGGGTTGGCCCACACCAGCGACCAGGCACTCTCGGCGCCGAAGTGCTCGAGCATCAGCAGCGGCCGGCCCTCGGGCGTCTGGCCGAACTGGGTGCGGCGCTCTTCCTGCTGCACCACATCGTTGGGGCGAAAGCCGTAGCCCACGTCCCAGCCCAGCACCTTCTTGCCGGCGGCCAGCTGCCAGGCGCCCAGGTCGGCACTGGCCACCAGCTCGTTGACGCGGCTGTGATCGGTGCTGCCGCGCCCGTCCGACCACGCATGCACCAGCAGCGCATTGCCGTGCAGCGCCACGCCATGGCCGCCGAGGCGGCCGCGCAGCGCATGGCGCAGCTCGGCCTGCAGCGTGAGGCTGTCGACCACCGGTGGCGAGATGCCCGGCTGCAGCGCCTGTGCGCGGGCCAGCGGGCCGCGCGCGTTCGCGCTGCGGCCATCGGCACGCAGCGTGACCTCGGCCGCGCTGTCGGGGTGGCCGCCGGCCGGGGCCACATCAGCGCCATCTGCCGCGGCGGCCGCTGCGGCCGGTGCGGCCCCGTCGGCTGCCGAGGCTGCCGAGGCTGCGGCGGCCGCGCCCAGGGCCAGCGCAGCCAGCCAGTGGCGGCAGGCGCTCATTCCAGGCTCGGGTTGCGGGCCAGGAACATCGGGTTCAGCCAGGTCTCGGGCACCTGCCGGGCCGCGCGCGACAGGTAGCGCACGCGTGTCTCCTTGTGGTTGCTGAGCTGGTCGCGCAGCACCATCTCGGTCACCAGCGTGGGGTTGGCGGGCTTGTCCATCACGAAGCGCGCCTGCTTGGCCAGCTTGTCGCTCTGCACGTACAGGTCGGCCGCCACCGGCTCGTGGCGCTGCTTGCCGATCCACAGCGTGATGCGCTGGTAGCTCACGCCCTTGCGCGTGGCGCTGAGCGCCAGCTGCAGGCAGGGCTTCTTGTCGTCGGGGGCCGGGCAGGCGCCTTCGCCGACCAGCTGGCCGCTGTAGTCCTCGGCCCAGCTCATCGTGGCGATGTCGCCGGTGGAGGCGTCGCCCAGCAGCTTCTGCGAGGGCGTGATGCGCACCGGGCGCTGGCTGCCGGGCAGCAGCAGCCAGAAGTCGTCGCCCAGCATCAGCACCTTCTGGCCGGCCTCGGCCGGTGAACGCATCAGCACCAGGCTCTTGCGCCCGGGCTGCACGAACACGGTGTAGCGGCGCTCCTTGTCGGGGCTGCCGTCGCGCTGGAAGGTGCTGGCCAGGGTCTCGACCTGCAGCGCATCGCTGCCGGTGCGGTAGCGGTCGGCATCCTTCAGCAAGGTGGTCACGTCGTCGGCGGCGTGGGCTGCGGCGGTGGCCAGCAGGGCCAGCAGAAAAACAGGGAATGGCTTCATGGGGGTGGCCTGGTCAGGTGTGGGCAAGCGCATCGACGATGGGCTTGGCGACGGTGCGGCGCGCCACCAGGGCCGAGGCCACGGTGGCCAGCAGCAGCATGGCGGCCAGGGTGACGGCATACAGCGGGGCGTCGAAGGCGATCTGCAGCGGGTAGCCGGTGCTGCGCCCGGGCGGCGGCGGCATCTGCACCGGAAACACCAGCAGCGCGCCGGTGATGCCCAGCGACACCAGCACGCCGGCCGCCGCGCCCATGCCGCCCAGCAGCAGGCCTTCGAGCGCAAAGCTGCGCACCAGCTGGCCGGGCAGGGTGCCCAGCGCGCGCAGCGTGCCGATCTCGCGCGTGCGCTCGATCACCGCCATGGCCATGGCATTGGTGACCACGAAGACCACGATCACGCCGATGATCAGGCCCAGCGCGCCGAAGATGCGGTTGTAGAGGTCCTTCACGCTGCGGTAGAAGGTGGCCTGGTCAACCCAGGTCTGCACCGCCAGCTGCGGCAGCTGCGCGCGCAGCCGGGCCTGGGCGGCATCGGTGGCCTCCATGCGGTTCAGGAACACGCCCAGGCTCGACACGCGAGTGGTGGCCAGCAGCTTCTGCGCGGTGGCCACGTCGGTGTAGACCAGGCGCTTGTCCATCTCGGGAATGCCGGTGGACACCACGCCGGCCACCGTCACGTCCAGCGCATTGAGCGCGCCCTCGGTGGTGCTGGCCAGCAGCGTGAGGCCGCTGCCCGGTGTGGCCTTGAGGCTGCGCGCCAGCGCCTCGCCCAGCATCACATGCAGGCGCTGGTCGGTGCTGAGCACCTTGCCGGCCTTGACGCTGAGAAACGGGCCCTTGACGGCGAACTCGGCATCGGGGTCGATGCCGGTGGCCATCATCACCGTGCTCTTGTCGCCGTTGCTGATCAGGCCGCTGAACTCCACGCGCGGCAGCACCTGGCGCACGGCGTCGTCGGCCAGCAGGCGGGCCTTCAGCGCATCGGCGCCATCCAGGCCGTGCTGCAGCGGCGTGTCCTCGTCGCGGCTGAACTGCTCGGCCTTGGCCACGATCAGGTGGCCGGTGGCGCGCGCCGACATCTCGGCCAGGCCGCGGTAGGTGAACAGCGCAAAGCCGCCGGCCAGCAGGATGGCCGCCGTGCCGAGCGCCGCGATGCTGACCGTGACCGCCGAGCGCCGGGGGTTGCGCAGCGTGTTGTGCCACGCGAATCGAAGCCATCTCATGCCGGCTCTCCTTCGTCGAGGATGCGGCCATCCAGCAGGCGGATGCGGCGGTCGCAGCGCGCCAGCAGGCGCTCGTCGTGCGTGGCGATCAGGAACGCCGCCCGGTGGCGGTGGCCCTGTTCGCGCATCAGGTCGAGCACCTGGTCGGCGGTGCGTGAATCGAGGTTGGCGGTGGGCTCGTCGGCAATCACCAGGGCCGGGCGCTTGACCAGCGCGCGGGCAATCGCCACGCGCTGGCGCTGGCCGCCCGACAGCGCATCGGGCCGGTGGTGGGCGTGTTCGTGCAGGCCCACGGCCTGCAGCATCTCGGCCACGCGCTGGCGGCGCTCGGCGGCTGGCAGTCCGGCGATGAACAGCGGGTAGTCGACGTTCTCGTCCACCGTCATCACCGGCACCAGGTTGAAGCTCTGGAACACGAAGCCGATGGCGTCGCGCCGCAGCAGCGTGGCGGCGGTCTCGTCCAGCGTGTCCACCTGCACGTCGCCGTGGCGGCCGCGCAGCGTCACGCGGCCGGCATCGGCGCGGTCCACCAGGCCCGCCAGGTTCAGGATGGTGCTCTTGCCGCTGCCCGAGGGGCCGGTGAGGGCCAGCATTTCGCCCGGCGCCACGTCCAGGTCCACGCCCTGCAGTGCGGGCACCACATGCGCGCCCAGGCGGTAGGTCTTGTGCACGCCGCGCAGGCGCAGCACGGCATCGCTGCCAGGCATGGCGGCCGCCATCACAGCGCCTGCAGCCGGCTGCGCGCCACCGCGGCCTGCGGCGTGCCGCTGGCGGCGGCCTTCTCGTACCACTGGCGTGCCTGGGCCGGTTGCTGGTCGGTCACGGCCTGCTGGCCGGCGCGCAGCCACACGCCGGCCTTGAAGCCGGCCGGTGCGGCCTCGAACAGCGGGCTCTTCAGCACCTCGTCGAGCAGCTTGTGGCCGCGGTCACCGCGGTTGAACATGGCCGGCAGCGCCAGAAAGGTGTTGGCCGCGACGAACTTCACCTGCAGCGAGGCCGCCACGCCCTGGTGGCTGGGCGCGTCGTGCGCCGGCGTCAGCTGGGCCAGCGCCTTGTCGATCAGCGCCAGGCCGTCCTCGGCATGGCCCATCTTCTTCCACGGCAGCATCGTGGTGGTGGCGCGCATCGAGGTGGTGGCGCCGGCGTAGGCGCGCAGCACCGGATCGGTGGGCGTGGCGGCCAGCAGCCGGTTGAACTGGCTGGCGGCGTCGTCGATGGCGGCCTCGTCGCCAGGCTTGATGGCGATGAAGCGGGCAAAGGCGGCGTTGAAGCCGGCGCCGGCATCGGCTGCCGCGGGCGCCGCCGCCGCGGCCACCGGCTGGGCCTGGGCGCACAAGGTGGTGGTCACCAGCACGGCGCCCGAGGCCAGGGCCAGCAGCGAGGTGGCGGCCAGCGTGAGCAAGGCGCGGCGCGGCGTGTTGTCGGTGCGGTGGGGCTGGGTGTTCAAGGCGGGCTCCGTGGGGTGGATGAGATGCCGCCATGGTGGCCGCCCGGCCCGCCCGCCGCAGCCGGGCTGCGACGAAACGCCGCAGTGCGTCGCGAAGTGTCGCTGCCGGGCGCGGGTGGCGGGCCCGGCGGGCGCGTCAGGCGCCGTGCAGCAGCAGATCCAGGTTCTGCACCGCCGCGCCGGCCGCGCCCTTGCCCAGGTTGTCGAACACCGCCGCCAGCAGCACCTGGCCCTGCGCCTCGTTGGCCAGCACGGCCAGGCGCAGGTCGTCGCGGCCGTTCAGCGCCGTGGGGTCGAGGTGCTCGAGCGCCGCGGCCTCGGCCAGCGGCAGCACCTGCACCCGCGGCGTGGCCGCGTACCGCGCCTGCAGCGCGCCATGCAGTGCGGCCACCGTGCTGGCGGCGGGCAGCAGGCGCAGGTGCAGCGGCACGGTCAGCACGATGCCCTGGCGGAAGGCGCCGTAGGCCGGCACGAAGAACGGCCGCGTGCGCAGGCCGGCATGCTGTTGGATCTCGGGCACGTGCTTGTGCGCCAGGCCCAGGCCGTAGACCTGGAAGGCCGGCGGCGCGGGGGCACGGTCGGTGCGCTGCTCATGCGCCTCGACCCCCGCCCGGCCGCGACCCGAATAGCCCGACACGGCGTGGATGGTCACCGGGAAATCCGCCGGCAGCAGCCCGGCATCCACCAGCGGGCGCAGCAGGGCCAGCGCGCCGGTGGGGTAGCAGCCGGGGTTGCTGATGCGTGGCGAGGCAGCAATGCGCGCGGCCTGGCCGGGGCACAGCTCGGGCAGGCCGTAGGTCCACGCGGTATCGGTGCGGTGGGCGGAACTGGCGTCGATCAGGCGCACGCCGGGCCGGCGCACCCAGGCGGCGGCCTCGCGCGCGGCGGCGTCGGGCAGGCACAGGAGGGCGATGTCGCAGTCGTTCAAGGCCTGGGCGCGGCGCGCGGGCTGCTTGCGCTCGGCCTCGGGCAGGCTGAGCAGGCGCACATCGCTGCGCCGGGCCAGGCGGGCGCGAATTTGCAGACCGGTGGTGCCCTGGTCACCGTCGATGAACACAAGAGGCGGCATGGGATGTGGCAGGTGGGTGGCTGGAACCGCCATGCTCGGCGCCGCGCTTGCATCAGACAAGTTGAATATCGCAAACTCCAGATTCAAACTTCATGAATCAGCAGCGATGCGCGAATTCAACCTCGACCGCCTGCGCACCCTGGTCACGGTGGCCGACCTGGGCAGCTTCGCCGCCGCCGCCCAGGCCTTGCACCTGGCGCCGCCCACGGTCACGCTGCATGTGGCCGAGCTGGAGGGCCGCCTGGGCGCGCCGCTGCTGCGCCGCGGCCGGCCGGCCGTGACGCCCACCGGCGCCGGCGCGCTGCTGATCGCCCATGCCCGCCCGCTGCTGGCCGGCGCCGATGCCGCGCTGGACGCCGTGCGCCGCCACATCGCCGGCCAGGCCGGTCGGGTGCGCCTGGGCGCCAGCACCGGCGCCATTGCGCAGCTGCTGCCGCAGGCGCTGCAGGCCCTGGCCGCCACGCACCCGGGCATCGACGTGCAGGTGCAGGTGCTGACCTCGGCCGAGACCGTGGCGCGGCTGGCCGGCGGCGGGCTCGAACTGGGCATCGTGGCCCTGCCGCAGCCGCCACATGCCGGCGTGCAGGTCGAGCCCTGGCGCCAGGACCCGGTGCTGGCGGTGTTGCCTGCCGCCTGGGACGCCCCCGAGCCGGTGACGCCGGCCTGGCTGGCGGTGCAGCCGCTGCTGCTCAACGACGGCAGCACGCACCTGTCGCGCCTGTGCACCGAGTGGTTCGCCCAGGCTGGCCAGCGGCCGCAGCCGCGCATTGCGCTGAACTACAACGACGCCATCCGCAGCCTGGTGGCGGCGGGCTACGGCGCCTCGCTGCTGCCGGCCGATGGCGGCGAGCCGCTGCCCGACCCGCGCCTGAAACTGCGCGCGCTGCAGCCACCGCTGTGGCGTCCGCTTGGCCTGGCCTGGCGGCGCGACGAGCAGGGCGATGGCCTGGTGGCCCAGGTGCTGGCGGCCCTGCGAAGCCTGCCCGCGGCGGGCGCGCCGGGCCGCGTGGGCTGAGCATGCGCGGCGTGCTGGCGCGCGCGGCGTTCAGCTGTCCAGCGCGCGCACGGTGCGCCGGCGCAGCACGCCGGCGGTGTCGAATTGCAGGATCAGCTCATGCCGGCGCATGCGCTGGTGCGCCATCTCGGCCACCTCGAGCACATCGCCCAGCACCGGCAGCCAGCCCACCAGCGGCGGCAGGCTCTTGCGCGGGTTGTAGATCCACACCTCGGCGTCGGCATGGGTCTGGCGCTCGGTGGGCTCGCCCAGCGCCTGCTGCGCCTGCTGGCGCGTGCTGCTGCCGGCCTGCAGGCGCTGCAGGCCCTGGCGCAGCGCCTCGGGCAGGGTGTCGTCGGATGTGGCCGCAGCGGTGCTGTCGGCCGGCGCCGCGGGTTCCGGCTGGCCGCTGAGGCGGCGCACCGCGGCGGCCACGCGGTCGGGCGCATCGCGCTGGATGTAGTGGCCGGCATCGTGGGCCAGCTCGACACCGGCCGCGCCAGTCAGCGCTGGCCACAGCGCCTGGCCGCGCGCCAGCAGCGCCGCGAACTCGGGGGTCTCCTCCGGCCGGCGCCGGCCCGAGGCCAGCACCACAGTGGGCACCGGCGATGTGGCGGTGGCGCCTGGTGCGGTGGATGCAGCGGAGGCAGCGGATGCAGCAGAGGCGGCGGAGGCCGGCGCGGCCACGGCGGCCAGCGTGTCCATGCAGACATCCTGCTCGTCGAACTCACGCCGGCTGGTGGCGCTGAACACCGTGGCGCGCAGCGCCTTCAGCATGGCGGCCAGGCCCGGCGTCTCGGCCTGCATGCGCGGCCAATGGCCGGGCGGCGTGGCATCCACCAGCACCAGGCCACGCGCCTCCTGCGGATGGCGCAGCGCCTGCACCGCCGCATAACGCCCGCCCAGCGAGTGGCCCACCAGCAGATAGGGCGGCGCCAGGCCGGCGGCCTGCAGGCGCTGGCGGGTCTCGTCGGCCTGGCTGCAGGGGTCGCGCGGCTGCGCGCTGGCGGGCTGGCTGCCATAGCCGGGGCGGTCAAGCGCCAGCACGCGGTGGTCACGCGCCAGATCGGCCACCAGCCGCGCCCAGCCGCGATGGTCGTCGCCCAGGCCGGCCTGCAGCACCACCAGCGGGCCCTGGCTGCCGCTGAGGAACAGGCCGGGGCCGGGTGACAGGGCTGGCGTGGCCGCCGGCTGCGCGCCCGCCACGGCGGCCAGTGCGGCGATGCCGGCTGCCACGCCGGCCCTGCGCATCGGCGTCAGCGTGGCGGCCCAGGCACGCGATGCGGCGCTTGGGGCCGCGGCCGTGGGGATGGTCTCGGGGGGCAACGCGGTATCACCGGATGGGCGCGGCATGGTCTGGGGCTGGGAACGTGGGCAAGACATGGGGGCGAAGTGTCACTGTGCCGTGCGACGGTCATGCGTCGCGCCGGCCGTGCTGTCATCGCCGCGGTGGACGTCCGCAGCGCCGGCCAGGCGTCCGGTTGCGCAGGCATGCGCAGGCACCAGGCTGGCGCCGGCGGGGCGGCAATCGCTGTGCCTGCCGACCCGCCAGGGGCCCTCAGCGCCGCCTGCCACCGCCCAGCAGCGAGCCCAGCACGCCGCGCACGATCTCGCGCCCCACGGCCGAGCCGATGCTGCGCATCGCGGAGCTGGCGGCGGCCTCGGCCAGGCCGGGGCGACGGCCGCCGCGCGGGCCGGTGCTGCCGAACAGCACGTCTTTGAGCCCATCCATCAGCCCGCCGCCGGCCGCGCCGGCCGCCTCCTGCGCGGCGCCGCGGGCCGCATCGGCGGCACCACCGCGCATCGCCGCGGCGGCCTCGTCGGCCATGCTGCGGCCGCCGGTGGCGGCAGCGGCGGTGTCGGCGCTGTCCACCGCGCGGCCCTTGAGCTTCTCGTAGGCCGATTCGCGATCGACCAGCTTCTCGTACACACCGGCCACCAGCGAGCCCTGCTGCAGCGCCTGGCGCTGCGCCGGCGTGATCGGGCCGATCTGGCTGCCGGGCGGCAGCACGTACACGCGCTCGGTCACGCTGGGCCGGCCCTTGGCGTCGAGCAGGCTCACCAGGGCCTCGCCCACGCCCAGCTCGGTGATCGCGGTGGCGATGTCCAGGCCCGGGTTGGCGCGCATGGTCTCGGCGGCGCTCTTCACCGCCTTCTGGTCGCGCGGCGTGAAAGCGCGCAGCGCATGCTGCACGCGGTTGCCCAGCTGGCCCAGCACGGTGTCGGGAATGTCCAGCGGGTTCTGGGTGACGAAGTACACCCCCACGCCCTTGCTGCGCACCAGGCGCACCACCAGCTCGATGCGCTCGACCAGCGCGGCCGGCGCGTCCTTGAACAGCAGGTGCGCTTCATCAAAGAAGAACACCAGCTTGGGCTTCTCCAGGTCGCCCACCTCGGGCAGGGTCTCGAACAGCTCGGACAGCATCCACAGCAGGAAGGTGGCGTACAGCCGCGGCGCGTTCATCAGCTTGTCGGCCGAGAGGATGTTGACCACGCCCTGGCCGTCCACCGTCTGCATGAAGTCGGCGATGTCGAGCATGGGCTCGCCGAAGAACTGGTCGCCGCCCTGCTGCTCGATCTGCAGCAGGCCGCGCTGGATGGCGCCGATGCTGGCCGCCGAGACATTGCCGTACTGGGTGGTGAACTGGCTGGCGTTGTCGCCCACATGCTGCAGCATGGCGCGCAGGTCTTTCAGGTCCAGCAGCAGCAGGCCCTGGTCGTCGGCGATCTTGAACACCATGTTCAGCACGCCGGCCTGGGTGTCGTTCAGGTTGAGCATGCGCGCCAGCAGCAGCGGGCCCATGTCGCTGATGGTGGCGCGGATCGGGTGGCCCTGCTCGCCGAACACGTCCCACAGCGTGGTGGGGCAGGCCAGC
>CAYPDO010000073.1:4741-12233 GCA_964409495.1 uncultured Bordetella sp. | reverse complement strand
CTCAGTCCAGCAGCGTGTCCATCAGGTCGACCATGAACTCGGCATCCTCGGCCTGCATGGGCTCGAAGCCGGCCGGGATGCCCAGGGCCTCGAGCACCTCGCGGTCGCTGTCGCTGCCGCCCACGCCGGTCAGCGCGGCGCCGATGGCCGGCACATGCGCGGCCACACGCGCGTGGGCCAGCAGCACATGGGTGATGTCGTGCAGCGCGCTCTCGATCAGCACCTGCAGCTGGCTGCGCGTGATGCGCGACAGCGCATGGAAGGTTTCGGCCAGGAAGAAGCCCACATCGGCCTCGCCCTTGATCAGCCGGCGCGCGGCGGCCTGGTGGCTTTCGCACACCTGCCACTGCAGGTCGGCCTCGCGCAGGTCGGCGGCCTCCAGCAGGCGCAGGCCGATCAGGCGCACGTCGCGGTTGTCGGCCATGGCCACGCGGCAGCCGGGGCGCAGGTCTTCCACGCGCTGCAGCGGCGAGCCGGCCTGCGCGGCAATGACCATCTCGTCGGCCTTGCCGACGGGCCGCGCGAAGGCGCTGAAGCCGCGCTGGCGGATCAGCTCGGCGGCGTCGAAGGGGTTGGCATAGACCAGGTCGACCGTGCCGCCCTCGATCAGCGCCGCCTGCTCCTGCGCCGAGGCCGGCATCAGCAGGTGCAGCCGCATGCCCGAGCGCTGCTGCAGCAGGGCATTGAGCATGTGCCAGCCGGCAAAGCGCTCGGGCGCGAAGTCAGGGGCGATCAGCACGTTGAGCGTCATCATCGGCTCCCGCCTTCCTGCGTCAGCATCTGCGCATACAGCGCCGTGTGCTCGGCCACCTTGGCGCGCGAGGGCTTGCGCCGCACCGAGGTGTAGCCGGCCACCACGCCCTGGCGCACATTGGGCACCACGGTGGCGTACACCCAGTAGCAGGCGCCGTCGCGGCGCAGGTTCTTCACATAGCCATGCCATTTGCGGCCGGCCACCACGGTGGCCCACAGGTCGGCAAAGGCGGCACGCGGCATCTCGGGGTGGCGCAGGATGTGGTGCGGTGCGCCGATCAGCTGCTCGCGCGTGTAGCCGCTCATCTCGACGAAGGCGTCGTTGGCGTGGGTGATGATGCCGGCCGGATCGACGCGCGAGACGATCAGGTGGCCATCGGGGAACGGCACCTCGACGTCGGTGCAGTACACGGTGCGCTGCGTGCCGTCGTGGTGATGCAGGGTGTGCTGCCGCGCCGGCTCGGCGGGCGGCGGCATGTCGGGCAGGGTCATGGCGGGGCTCGCGGGCATGTCCGGCGCGCTAGACCAGGCGCGCCAGCGACTCGGCGGCGCGGCGCATGTCCAGGAAGATCAGGCCGAGCTTGGCGTTCGGCTTGGCCAGCACGGTGAGCACGGCCTCGGTGCCCGAGGCGCTCATGATCACGTAGCCGCGCTCGCCCTGGATCAGCACCCGCTGCAGCGCGCCGCGGGCCAGTTCGCGCGCCGCACGCTCGCCCAGCGACAGCAGCGCGGCCGACATGGCGCCCACGCGGTCCTCGTCCATGCCCTGCGGCAGCGCCGAGGCCATCATCAGGCCGTCGGTGGAGATCAGGGCCGAGGCCTCGATGTCGGCGGTGGCCCCGTTCAGTTCAACGAGGGTCTGCTGGATCATGTCGATGCGCATGGCATGGTGCTCCCTGGGTAGGCCGCTCGGGTGCGGCGTATGTGCTGCCGGCGCCAGGGGCCGACAGCCCCTGCACACCGCCATCTACCGTAAGCACCGCGGGCCGCAGGGTCCTTGACGGAAGTCAGGCACGGATGGGCCGCACCCGTAACGCCCGTCACGTTTCCGCCAGGAATGACGCCTCAGGTGAGCGTCCATCGGCTGGAACCGGCAGCGCGGCACCGGTCTGCCCCGCAAAGCCCGGGTCAAGGGGCCTGCAGCCCGCCGTGGCGCAGGCCACCGGCATGAATGTTGCACTGCATCAAAATAAGTGCGCAGGCGCCCGCCGATTCACCGCAGCGTCACGCGAACGCCCCATCGTGCAACCCGACTCCGCATCCAAGACCCGTCATGAACACTGCATTTCGTCCACTGGCCGGCCGCCGCGGCCTGATCGTCGGTGTGGCCAATGAACACAGCATCGCCTGGGGCTGCGCACGCCGGGCGCACGGCCTGGGCGCCGATCTGGCGCTGAGCTGCCTGAACGACAAGGCCGCGGCTGTCACCGCGCCGCTGGCCGCGCAGGTGCGTGCGCCGCTGCTGACCTGCGATGTGAGCGACGCCAGCGCCATGGAGCGCATGGTGGCCGACGCCGCCCAGCGCCTGGGCGGACTCGACTTCGTGGTGCATTCCATCGCCTGGGCGCCGCACGACGACCTGTTCGGCCGCGTGGCCGACAGCAGCGCCGAGGGCTTCGCGCGGGCGATGCAGATCTCCTGCCACTCGTTCGCCGCGCTGGCCCGGCTGGCCGAGCCGCACATGAACCAGGGCGGCACCCTGGTGACCATGAGCTACCTGGGCGCCGACGAGGCCGTGCCGCACTACGGCCTGATGGGCCCGGTGAAGGCCGCGCTCGAATCGATGGTGCGCTACCTGGCGATGGAGATGGGGCCGGCGGGCATCCGCGTGCATGCCGTCTCGCCCGGCCCGGTGCCCACGCGCGCCGCCTCGGGCCTGCCCGAGTTCGACAGCCTGATGGCCCGGGCGCGCGAGCAGGCGCCGCTGCGCCGCCTGGTCACGCTCGACGAGATTGGCGACTGCGTGTCCTTCCTGGTGGGCCCTGGCGCCACCGGCATGACCGGCCAGACGCTCTACGTCGATGCGGGCGTGCATGCCGTCCGTTGACAGGTGCACCCGGCCCCGCGGCCACGCGGGGCCACCCGCCGGGCGGGCACGCCTGAAGTGATCTTTGATGCCTGATATCTGGAGTACGCCATGGGCGCCGCTGACGAACTGATCGAGAACCTCACTTTCGACGAACTGCAGATCCACCAGCGCGCGCAGGCCGTGCGCACGCTGACCATGGCCGACATCCAGGCCTTTGCGCTGGTGTCGGGCGACGTGAACCCGGCGCATGTGGACGCCGAATACGCCGAGGGCACACGCTTTCACGGCGTGATCGCGCATGGCATGTGGGCCGGCGCGCTGATCTCCAGCCTGCTGGGCACCGAGTTTCCGGGGCCGGGCACCATCTACCTGTCGCAGGATCTGCACTTCCACCGCCCGGTGCGCGTGGGCGACACGCTCACGGTGATCGCCACCGTGCAGACCAAGGACGCGGCCACGCGCAATGTCACGCTGGCCTGCGAGGTGCTGAACCAGCATGCCGAGGCGGTGGTCACCGGCCAGGCGCTGGTCAAGGCGCCGGCGGCCAAGGTGGTGCGCCCGCGCGTGGCCATGCCCACGCTGCACCTGTTCGACCCCGAGGCGCGGCTGGCGGCCTGGGTGCATCAGCTGAGCACCAGCGCGCAGCGCGGCGCCGCCGTGCCCTGCGGCGTGGTGCATCCCTGCGACGAGACCTCGCTGCGCGGCGCGCTGGAGGCCGCGGCGCATGGCCTGATCGTGCCGCGCCTGCTGGGCCCGGCGGCGCGGCTGCAGGCGCTGGCGGCGTCGCTGGGCCTGTCGCTCGAGGGCGTGACCATCGACGACCAGCCGCACAGCCATGCCGCCGCCGCGCGCGCCGCCGAGCTGGCCGCACGCGGCGAGCTGGCGATGCTGATGAAGGGCAGCCTGCACACCGACGAGCTGATGCACGCGGTGATCGCCGAGCCGCGCCTGCACACCGGCCGGCGCCTGAGCCACGTGTTCCGCTTCGAGGTGCCGGCCTACGACCGGCCGCTGCTGGTCACCGATGCCGCGATCAACATCGCACCCACGCTGGCCGAGAAGGCCGACATCGTGCGCAATGCCATCGGCCTGGCGCGCGCGCTGGGCGTGGCCTGCCCCAAGGTGGCCCTGCTGTCGGCCGTGGAGGTGGTGACGCCGCGCCTGCAGTCCACGCTGGACGCCGCCGCGCTGTGCAAGATGGCCGACCGCGGCCAGATCACCGACGCGGTGCTGGACGGCCCGCTGGCCTTCGACAACGCCATCTCGGCCGAGGCCGCGCGCATGAAGGGCATCCGCTCGCCGGTGGCCGGCGCGGTGGACATCCTGGTGGTGCCCGATCTGGAAAGCGGCAACATGCTGGCCAAGCAGCTCGACTACCTGGCCGGCGCCGCCAGCTGCGGCGTGGTGCTGGGCGCGCGCGTGCCCATCGCGCTGACCAGCCGCGCCGACAGCGCCGCCTCGCGCCTGGCCTCGGCGGCGCTGGCCGCCCTGGTGGCCTGGAACGCCGGCAGCGCTGCGGCCAGGCCGGCGGCGGCGCCCGCCAGCGCCGCGGCATGAGCGGCGCGGCCACCGCTGCCGCGGCGGGCCAGCCGCTGGTGCTGGCGGTCAACGCCGGATCGTCCTCGCTGAAGTTCGGGCTGTACGCCGCCGACGGCCCGGCCCGGCTGGTGGGCCAGTGCAGCGGCCTGGAGCCCGGTGGCAGCCCGCGCTGGCAGCTGGGCGGCCAGGCCAGCCAGCCGCTGCCGCTGGCGCCCGGCCAGGCACCGTGGGACGCCGCGCTGGCCGCGCTGCAGGCGCAGCTGCAGCATGAAGCCAGCGGCCCCGGCGCCGGCCACCCGCTGCGGGCCGTGGCCCACCGCATCGTGCATGGCGGCACGCTGTGCGTGGCGCCGGTGCTGCTGGACGATGCGGTGCTGACGCAGCTGGACACGCTGTCGCCACTGGCCCCGCTGCACCAGCCGCACAACCTGGCCGGCGTGGCCGCGTTCCGGCGTGCGCTGCCCGGCGTGCCGCAGGTGGGCTGCTTCGACACCGCCTTCCATGCCACGCTGCCGCTGCTGGAGCGCCGCCTGCCGCTGCCCGCGACGCTGCATGGGCAGGGCATGCGCCGCTATGGCTTCCACGGCCTGTCGTACCAGTACGTCAGCCAGACGCTGGCCGACCACACGCCGCGCGCCAGCGGCCGCGCGCTGCTGATGCACCTGGGCAGCGGCGCCAGCCTGTGCGCCACGCTGGACGGGCGCTCGGTGGCCACCACGATGGGCTTCTCGGCGCTGGACGGGCTGATGATGGGCACGCGCTGCGGCAGCCTGGATCCCGGTGTGCTGCTGCACCTGTGGCGCGCCGGGCACTCGCTGCAGGAGGTGGAGCGCCTGCTGTACCAGGACAGCGGCCTGAAGGGCGTATCGGGCCACTCGGCCGACATGCGCACGCTGCGCGCACTGGCCGCGTCGGGCGCCGCGGGCGCCGCCGAGGCCACGCTGGCCATCGACCTGTTCACCCACCGCATCGTGCGCGAGGCCGGTGCGCTGGTGGCGCTGCTGGGCGGCGTGGACCTGCTGGCCTTCACCGGCGGCATCGGCGAGCACGACGCGCTGCTGCGCGCCGAGCTGGTGCGGCGCCTGGGCTTTCTGGGCCTGGCGCTCGACCCGGCGCGCAATGCCGCGGCCGTGGGCGAGGCCGTGACGCCGATCCACGCCGACGGCAGCCACGCGCAGCTGTGGGTGGTGCCCACCGACGAAGGGCGGGTGGCCGCGCGCGCGGCCTTCGCCCTGCTGGGCCAGGCCGCGCCACCGGCTGCCGCCCCGGCTGGATCGGCCGGTTCGGCCGGATCGCACTGATCGGGCCAGGCCTGCAGCGGCGCCGGGGTGGCCCCCCGGCCCGGCGCCGTTCACCTTCGGTTACCCTTGCAGGCCTTGACAATGCCCGTGGGAGGGAAAGACATGATTCGGTTGAGCACCGCCCTGGTGGCTGCCGTGGCGATGACCGGTTGCGCATCGATCGTCAACGACTCCACGCACCCGATGAAGCTGGAAACCAAGGCGGCCGATGGCACGCCGGTGGCCGGCGCCGATTGCCGGCTGGGCAACGACTATGGCGTGATCAGCGCCCGCTCCGGCGACACCGTGCAGGTGCGCCGCTCGAGCAAGGATCTGGACATCACCTGCAAGCACCCGGGCAACCCGGATGCCCTGGCGCGGGCCATCTCGCGCGCCAATGGCGGCATGGCGGGCAACATTCTGTTCGGCGGCGGCATCGGCGCCATCATCGACCACAACAAGGGCACGGCCTACACCTACCCCACCTGGGTGCAGCTGGTGTTCGGCAAGACGCTGGTGTTCGACCGTTCGGCCGAGAAGGACGGCCAGCCGGTGCCGGGCACCGAGCCGAACACCAAGTAGGCCGGCTGGCGGCGGCTCAGCAGTCCAGCGCCTCGTACACCCGCCGCCGCCACTGGAACCAGAACGGGTTCCAGAAGCCCATGAAGCGCTGGGCCATCAGCACGCCGGTCACGCGGCGCTGCGGGTGGATGAACCAGTGCGTGCCGGCCAGGCCCCCCCATTGCAGCTCGCCGATGGCGGCCGCGGGCGCCAGCGACGAGGCCGTACGCGTCAGCGCGCCGGCCAGGCCGAAGCCCAGCGTGGGAATCTCGCCCATCATCGCGAAGCGCACGCAGCGTGCGGCCGGCAGCTGGTCGGTGTAGAGCGCCGCCAGCGTGGCCGGCTTCAGCCAGGTGGCCTCGCCCGGGGCCTTGGCCGGCAGCAGCGCCTGCAGCAGCGCCAGCATGTCGGCCTGGGTGCTGAACAGGCCGCCGGCACCCGACTGGCGCGGCACCGGCGTCAGGTAGGCACCGGGCCAGGGCGTGTCGGTGAGCCGGCGCAGGCCGCCGGCCAGCACATTGGCCATGTCGCCGGCATACAGCGCGGCCAAGCGCGGCGCCTGATCGGGGCGCAGCACGAAGCCGGTGTCCACCATGCCCAGCGGGCCGAACAGGCGCTGCTGCAGCGCATCGCCGAAGGTCTGGCCGGTGAGCACCTCCACCAGCCGGCCCAGCAGGTCGCAGCCCAGCGCGTAGTCCCAGCCCTCGCCGGGCTGGAACTGCAGCGGCAGCGCGGCCAGGCGCGGCAGCATCTCGGCCAGCGAGGTGTCGTGGCTGCGCACGCCGCTGGCCAGGTAGGCCTCGTGCAGCGGCGTGCCGGGCGCGAACACGCCGTGGCTGAAGCCGGCCTGGTGGGTGAGCAGGTGGCGGATGGTGATCGGCCGGGCCAGCGGCTCGGTGTCGTCCAGCGCAGTGGCGCCGGGGCGCAGCACGCGCAGGTGGCGCAGGTCGGGCAGCCACTCGGCGACCGGATCGTCGAGGTCGAAATGGCCCGCGTCATGCAGCATCAGCACCAGCACCGAGGTGGCCAGCTTGCTGTTCGAGAAGGCGCGGTGGATGCTGTCCAGGCGCAGCGGCGTGCCGCCGCCCGGGGCCTCGCGGTCGGCCAGGCCCGCGACGAACTCGTCGACCCGCTGGCCATCCACCGTCACCGCGGCGCTGGCCCCGGCCAGGCGCTCGAGCCGGATCTCGGCGCGCAGCACCGCATGCGCGCCGGCGAAGCGCGTCACTGCGCCAGCCGCCAGTCGGCCGCCACCGCGCCCTGCGCGCGGCCATCGGCCTGCAGCTTGAGCAGGTGCGCGCGCAGCGAGCGCAGCGCCACGGCATGCAGC
>CAYPDO010000073.1:0-4731 GCA_964409495.1 uncultured Bordetella sp. | reverse complement strand
GTGTACTCCGAGCCGACCGACCCGGTGAGCGTGTGCCAGAACGCGGTCAAGGAGGCGAAGCGACAGCTGTGCGACACCGTCATCCTGGACACCGCCGGCCGGCTCCAGATCGACGACGACCTGATGGCCGAGCTGAAGCAGATCGACAAGCTGTGCAAGCCGGACGAGGCGGCCAGCACCTTGGCCTCGCGGCCCAGGCGGTGCGCGATGGTCTTGCGGATCAGCGCATGCGGCTGATCGATCAGGAAACCGTGGCCGGGCGCCAGCCAGTCGAGATCGAGCGCCAGCAGCTGCTCCAGCGCGCGCAGGTACACCGCCATGTCGCCATCGGGCGGGTTGATGACCACGGTGCTGCCCTGCATCAGGTGGTCGCCGGTGAACAGCAGCTTTTCTTCCTCGAGCAGGTAGCACAGGTGGTTGCTGGCATGGCCGGGGGTGTGCAGCACGCGCAGCGTGACGCCCTCGCCCAGCGCCAGCCGCTCGCCGCCGCGCAGCGTGTGGGTGGGCTTGAAGCCGGTGTCCTGCCACTCGGGGTGGGCCGCCACCAGGCCGTAGGTGGGCGCGCCGGTGGCTTCGCGGATCGCCGCGGCGCCCGGCGAGTGGTCCTTGTGGGTGTGCGTGACCAGGATGCGCGTGATGCGGCCCGGTACGGCCTCGAGCAGCGCGCGCACATGGGCCGCGTCGTCAGGGCCGGGGTCGAGCAGGGCCCAGTCGTCGCTGCCCGGCGCGCCGATGAAGTAGGCATTGGTGCCCGGACCGGTCATCAGGCTGCCGTTGGGCGCGGTGACGCGCAGCACGCGCGGGCTCAACCACAGCGGCTCGCCCGGGATCAGCTCCACCAGGCCGCTGCCGCGGCCGTCGGGATCCACGCGGCCCAGCTCGGCATAGGGCCAGTCGCCGGGGTTGACCGGCTTGCGGCCCTTGGCCGCACGGCCGATGCGCGGGCGGATGGTGGGCACCTGGGCCTGCGCGCGGGCCCAGGCCACGGCCTCGGCCGCGGTGGCAAAGCCGCCCAGGTGCCTGAGCGTGATCTCGGTGACGTTGAGCAGCTTGAAGCCGCGCGACAGCGCCTCGGCCGGCGTCAGCCACATCAGCTCGGCGGTCTCGGTGGCATCGGCCACCGCGGTCTGGCCGGCCGGCGCCTCGGCGATGAAGAAGCGCGTGTCGAAGATCTTGGGCATGCCTTTCGGCGTGATCCAGTGGCTGTAGTAGGCCAGCCGGTCGGTGGCCAGGGTGCTGGCCAGCGCGCCGAAGCGCGCGCACACCTCGTCCATGCCGATCTGGTTGGCATGCAGCGCGCGACGCATGGCCACCACCTCGTCGGGATCGAGCCGGTGCAGATCCACCAGGCCGCCATCGGCGTCGTTGGCGAACAGCAGTCCGGCTTCCTCGAAGCATTCGCGCACCGCCGCCACCCAGTAGTGCAGGCCGTCGCTGGCCAGGCCCATGCGCGCGCTGGCGCTGGCGTCGTCCACGCCGCGGCAGCGCGCGTAGTGGCCGCGGTCGCTCACATCGAGCAGGCCGCCGGGAAACACCGCGGCGCCGCTGTTCTGGTCGCCGGGGCGCTCGGCACGCCGCAGCATCAGCACCTGCAGGCCGGCCTGGGCGTCATCGCGCAGCACGATCAGCGAGGCGGCGGCACGCGCCTTGGGTTCTTCGGCGGGAAGGGGCAGATCGGGCAAGGTGGCCATGTCAGGCCCGCCCGGATGCCCGAAGGGCGTGACACCCCCCCGCAGGGGGCTGTGGATGAAGTGCGCGTGTGGGTTTCATGGTCTGCTCATTCTCCGGCCACCGCGCCGGCGGCGCGCAGCGTGGCAATCTCGTCGGCGCTGAAGCCGGCCTCGGCCAGCACCGCGCTGCTGTGGGTGCCGGCCGCCACCGGCGGGCGCGGCGCCTCGGGCTGGCTGCGCGAGAAGCGCGGTGCCGGCGCTGGCTGCGCCACGCCGGCCACGTCGATGAAGCCGCCACGCGCGGCGGCATGGCCATGGTGCCGGGCCTCCTCGAGCGTCAGCACCGGCGCAAAGCACACATCGGTGCCTTCGAGCAGCGCGCACCAGGCCTCGCGGGTCTTGCCGGCGATGGCGCTGGCGATGGCCGCGCGCAGTTCGGGCCAGCAGCGGCGGTCGTACTGGCGCTTCACGAAGCTGGCATCCAGGCCGATGCGCTGCACCAGCTCGGCAAAGAACTTGGGCTCCAGCGCGCCGATGCTGACCCACCGGCCATCGGCCGTGGCATAGCAGTCGTAGAACGGTGCGCCGCCGTCCAGCAGGTTGGCGGCACGCGCCTGCGTGTTCCACTGCCCGCCGGCGGCCAGGCCGTGGAAGATGCCCATCAGCGCCGAGGCGCCATCCACCATGGCCGCATCCACCACCTGGCCCTGGCCCGAGCGGCTGCGCTCGAACAGCGCGGCCATCAGGCCGAAGGCCAGCAGCATGCCGCCGCCGCCGTAGTCGCCCCACCAGGTTCAGCGGCGGCACCGGCTTGTCGGGCCCGCCGATGGCGTGCAGCGCACCGGTGAGCGCGATGTAGTTCAGGTCATGCCCGGCGGCCTGGGCCAGCGGGCCGGTCTGGCCGAAGCCGGTCATGCGGCCGAACACCAGGCCGGGGTTGCGCGCCAGGCACACCTCGGGGCCCAGGCCCAGGCGCTCGGCCACGCCGGGGCGCCAGCCCTCGATCAGCACATCGGCGCGGTCGATCAGGCGCAGCGCGGCATCGCGGCCGGCCGGCTGCTTGACATCCAGCGCCACCGAGCGGCGGCTGCGGCCGGCCACGTCGAACGGCGTGGCCATGGGCACGCCCAGGCCGCTGGGCTCGGTGCGGTCGATGCGGATCACGTCGGCGCCCAGATCGGCCAGCAGCATCGCGCACATCGGGCCGGGACCGATGCTGGCCAGTTCGATCACGCGCAGTCCGGCCAGGGGTCCGTGGGCCATGGGTGTTCTCTTCTGGTGGGGAGTGGGTCAGCGGGCGCCAGCCCGCACCCGGCCGAGTGTGCCGCAGGGCGCCGCGGCCGCCCTGTCCGCCACGGGACGCGCCGCGCTGCGGAAAACCCGGGCCTGGCGGTGGCCTGGGCACGCGACGGCTCGGCCGATCAGAGCGTCCCGGCTGCTCAGGGCGCGGGCGCGCTGCGGCCGGCCTGCGCGCGCAGCCAGGCCAGCTTGGCGGCGTAGCGCGCGCGTTCGTCGGCGGCCGTGCTCTGCGCCAGGGCCAGCGCCAGCGCCTGCTCGGCACCCCGCGGCTGGCCCAGGCGCCAGCGGGCCTGCGCCAGCCACCATTGCAGGTCGGGGCTGGAGCCGTGGCGCGCGATCTCCTGCTCGAAGGCCAGCAGCGCCCGCGGCGCATCGCCCTCGCGCAGCGCCGCCAGGCCACGCTCGCGCGCCACGCCCGGCGCCTGCGGCTCCAGCACGGCGCGGCGCGCGCGCAGCTGCGCCGCCTCGTCCAGCCGGCCCTGGGCCACGCGCACCAGGGCCAGGTTGGCCAGCGCGCTGGTGTCGTCGGGGCGCAGCGCCAGCAGCTGCTCGAACACCTGCGCGGCCAGCGCGGTGTGGCCGGCGCGCTGGTACACCACGCCCAGCGTGTTGCGCGCCGCCAGGTACTGCCCATCCTGGCGCAGCGCCTCGCGGGCCCACCAGTAGGCGCCGGCCGCGTCGCCGGCCGCCAGGGTCTCGGCGGCGCGGTTGTTCAGGTACATGGCCAGGACGCGGGCCTCGTCGATCGGCCGGGTGCGCAGGCCGCGCAGCTCGATGCCGGGCAGGAAGTCGACCATCAGCGATTCATCGCCGCTGGCGCGCCAGCCATCGCGCCGCGGCGCGGCGCCGAGCGTGAGGTTGACATGGCCGCTGCGCAGCACCAGATCGCCCTCGCGGCGCCACTGCTCGTCGACCAGGGCCTCGTTGAAGTGCACCGGCAGGCCCATCTCGCGCGCGAAGGCGGCGGTCATCAGCACCAGCGACAGGCAGTTGCCGGCGCGGTCGGCAAAGGCCTGGGCGGCGGTGCGCGTGGTCTGGGCCTCGTACTCGAGCTGCAGCTGGCCGCGCGTGGCCAGGGCCTCGACCAGCCAGCGCGCGCCGGCCCGGCCGCGCGGCAGCCCGGCCAGCATCTGCTGCAGCTGGCTGCGCATCGCCGGGCTGAGCGCCAGGGCCTCGGCCGGCTGCGGTGGCCGCAGCGGCGGCACAAACAGCGCGTCGGCCAGCGGCGGGGCCACATCGGCCACCTGCTGGGCCGGCGGCAGGCTGGTGCAGGCGGCCAGCAGCGCACAGCTGGCGCCCAGCAGCAGGCGGGCAATCCAGGCCAGGGTCATCGCGGCCTCCTCCATGTCGGGCTGGGGGCTGGGGGCTGGGGCAGGCCGCGAGCTTACGCCGCGCCGGGCGCGCCGTCAGCGTGCCGCCGTGGCGGTTTCACGCCGCCATCACGGCGCCTTCACGGCGCCAGCCGGGCCCGCATCGCGTCGATCACCGCCTTGTAGTCGGGCTGGCCGAAGACCGCGCTGCCGGCCACGAAGGTGTCGGCGCCGGCCTCGGCCACCTGGCGGATGTTGTCGACCTTGATGCCGCCATCCACCTCGAGCCGGATGTCGCGGCCCGAGGCGTCGATGCGCTGGCGGATCTGCGCGATCTTCTTCAGCGCCGACGGGATGAAGCTCTGGCCGCCGAAGCCGGGGTTCACGCTCATCACCAGGATCAGGTCGAGCTGCTCGATCGTCCAGTCCAGCACATCGATCGGCAGCGCCGG
>CAYPDO010000072.1:0-12235 GCA_964409495.1 uncultured Bordetella sp. | reverse complement strand
CTTAACCTGCTGAAAGGCAAACGCATCGGCGCCGTCGTGAACCACACTTCGATGGCTGGCCGACGCCACCGATCCCGAGCTGCAGGCCGCTCGGCCGATGCTGCAGGCCCAGGTGCGGCTGTCGCGCCTGCCCACGCCCGACACGCTGCTGCTGGAGCAGTACCGCTCGCGCGAAGGGCACCACCTGTTCATCTACCCCTTCGCCGGCCGCTTCGTGCACCTGGGCCTGGCCAGCCTGCTGGGCTGGCGGCTGGCGCGCGAGCGGCCCAACACCTTCTCAATCAGCATCAACGACTACGGCTTCGAGCTGCTGTCGGCCGAGGCCGTCGACATCACCGGCCTGCTGGACCATTCGCTGCTGCGCGGCGACGAGGCCGGCGACGCGCTGCTGCACGATGTGCTGGCCAGCCTGAACAGCGGCGAGCTGGCGCTGCGGCGGTTCCGCGAGATCGCCCGCGTGGCCGGCCTGGTGTTCAGCGGTTATCCGGGCGCGCCCAAGAGCACGCGGCAGCTGCAGGCCTCGTCGGGCCTGTTCTACGAGGTGTTCCGCAAGTACGACCCCGGCAACCGCCTGCTCGGCCAGGCCGACGCCGAGGTGCTGGCGCAGGAGCTGGACATCGCCCACCTGGCGGCCAGCCTGGCGCGCATGCGCAGCCAGCGGCTGCAGGCCGTGACGCTGGCCGCGCCCAGCCCGTTTGCGCTGGCGCTGATGGTCGAGCGCTTCCGCGAGCAGCTCAGCACCGAGAAGCTGGCCGACCGGCTGGCGCGCATGGTGGCCGAATCGGAGGCCGTGCTCGACGCCGCCGAGGCCGCCCCGCCGGCGCCGCGGCGCCGGCGCCGAACTGGGCCCGCTTCGCCCGGCTGATCGGCCCATCGCGGGCCGGCCGCGACGACACCATGGCGCCTGGGTGCGCCTGCCCGTGCGGCGGGCGCGGCCCCATGCCCTTGCCCCGACTTGCCACGCCGCCCGACTTCGCCCTGCCCATGAACCTGCTGCATTCCCTGCGCCACGGCCAGCGCTTTGCCACCGCGCTGGTGCTGGTGCTGGCCGTGCTGGGCGTGCTCACCGGCGTGTCGCTCAGCCGCGCGGCGCGCCTGGGCCAGGAGCTCGAGCGCCTGGAGGAGGTGGCCCTGCCGGCCACCCGCATGGTGCATGACCTGGCCCTGCTGGCCGACGAGGCACGCGGCCTCGAGGCCCTGCTGCTGCTGCTGGACGACGAGCGCGAGCGCCGCGACGTCGAGGCGCGGCTGATGCAGCAGCGTGGCCGCATCGCCGAGCGCCTGGCCACCCAGGTGGCGCGGCTGCGCGACAGCTCCGACCGCCAGCTGCTGGCCGACGTGAACACCGCACTCGGCGCCTGGTGGGCGGTGCAGGACCAGGTGCTGGGCGCCGCCCGCGCCGCGCCGGCCGACGCTGCCGAGGCCGGCCGCGCACGCCGCCTGATGGCCGGCGAATCGCAGGCCGCCTACCGCCGCCTGCTCGACACGCTGGAGCGCTGGTGGCGTCACCATGACGACCTGGCGCAGTGGTCGGTGAAGAAGGCGCGTGGCGAGATCGCGCTGCGCCTGCTGCCGCTGCTGGGCGGCCTGCTGTTCGTCACGCTGGCCGCACTGCTGCTGGCGCTGGCGCAGCGTGCACGGCTGGGCGCGCCGGCCGGCGCCGGCACGGCCGCATCGGGTGCGGGCGCGGCCACGGCCACCTCGGCCGACAGCGCAATCGACTCCACAACCGACACCGCGGCGGCCAGCGCCGCCGCCGACACCGCCCCGCCCCCGGCCGACCCGGCCGCGGCGGCCCAGGCGCTGCTGGGCAGCCTGGCGCGCCAGCCGGCCAGGCCGGAAGCTGCACCCGCCGCTGGCGAGCGCGGGGCCGGCCAGCGCGTCTGAGCCGCCACGCGCCGCGGCTGCGCCGGGCGCCGGCGCTGGCGGGCTTACAGTGCGGGCACCTGCCACCCGCCCCGCCCGCCATGCTGTCTGCCGCCGGCCTGCCGCAAGACACCGCCAGCCTGCTGAAGCTGGCCGCGCAGTCGATGTTCGACCTCTACGCCCAGACCGTGCAGGGCATGATGGTGGTCGACCGCGAGCACCGCATCGTGTGGATCAGCGAGGGCTACAAGCGCTTCCTGCCGGCGCTGGGCTTTGCCGGCGAGCATGAGTTCGTGGGCCAGCGCATCGAGGCCGTGGTGCCCAACACGCTGCTCGGCCAGGTCATCGAGACCGGCCGGCCGATCATGGTGGACCTGCTCACCAACCATGCCGGCACCTTTCTCGTCAGCCGCGTGCCGCTGCGCGATGCCGCCGGCACGGTGATCGGCGCGCTCGGCATGGTGCTGATGGATCACCCCGAGAGCACCATGCAGCCGCTGATGGCCAAGTTCGTGCGCATCCAGCACGAGCTGGAAAGCACCCAGCGTGAGCTGGCGGCCGAGCAGTCGCGCCAGCGCCGCAGCAAGTACACCATTGCCGGCTACATCGGCGCCAGCCCGGCGGCACTGGAGGTCAAGCGCCAGGCCCGGCGCGTGGCCGGCACCGAGAGCACGGTGCTGCTGCTGGGCGAGACCGGCACCGGCAAGGAGCTGCTGGCCCATGCCATCCACGCGGCTTCAGCCCGCGCGGCGGCGCCCTTTGTCGGCGTGAACATCGCCGCCGTGCCCGACACCCTGCTCGAGGCCGAGTTCTTCGGCGTGGCGCCGGGCGCCTACACCGGCGCCGACCGCAAGGGCCGCGACGGCAAGTTCAAGCTCGCCGACGGCGGTACGCTGTTCCTCGATGAGATCGGCGACATGCCGCTGGCCCTGCAGGCCAAGCTGCTGCGTGCACTGCAGGAGCAGGAGGTGGAGCCGCTGGGCAGCAACCGCGTGCACAAGGTGGATGTGCGCGTGATCGCCGCCACCAGCCGTGACCTGGTTGGCATGGTGGCCGACGGCCGCTTCCGCGCCGACCTGTACTACCGGCTGCACGTGCTGCCGATCCGCCTGCCGGCGCTGCGCGAGCGCATGCCTGACCTGGAGCCGCTGGCCGACAACCTGCTGGAAGACATCGCCCGCCGCTCGGGCCTGCCCGGCAAGAGCCTGTCGGCCGGCGCCCTGGACCGCCTGGCCGCCCATGCCTGGCCCGGCAACATCCGCGAGCTGCGCAATGTGCTGGAGCAGGCCGCGCTGATGACCGACGAGCTGGTGCTGCAGCCGGCCGACATTGACCGCGCGATCGGCTCGGCGATGGGTGCGGCCTGGCCGCCTGCGCCGCCGCCGCAGCCACCGTTGCCGCCGCAGCCGGCGCGCGCCCTGCCGCCGCTGCCCCCCCGCGCGCGCACGCCGGAGGTGGCGCCGCAGCTGGGGTCGGCGACCGTGCCGGAGGTGGCGCCCGACGTGCGGCCCGCGCAGTGGCCGGCCCGCGCGGTGCCGCCCCAGGCCATCGTGCCGCTGCCGCAGGCCATCGCGGCGCTGGAGGCGCGCGCCATCCGCGAGGCGCTGGCCGCCACCGGTGGCAACAAGCTGGCCGCGGCGCGCCTGCTGGGCATTGCGCGCGCCACGCTGTACGAGAAGCTGGCCACGCTGGACCCGGCCGGTTGACCCGGTCGGTTGACCCGGTCGGTGAAAGGCCAGCGCAGCCGCGGCGCCGCAGCCGCCTGCGGCGCTGGCGGGGCCCCCCTCGTTCATCGGCACAAGCTGCTGCGCATTGCGGGTGCCGGGGCGCAGAATCGCGGCCAGCCCCACCCCGCAGGAGACCGCCATGGGCAGCAGCAGCACGGTTCGCAGTCACGCTGGCGTGACCCGCCAGGGCAGCAACGCCGCGGCCACGGCGGTGTGGCATGCCGGTCTGGCCGCGCAGCCGGCGCGTTGGGCCGCCGGGCTGTCGCCGCGTGCCGGCCAGGCCGCGGCACCGGCCCGGTCCGACGCCCAGGCCAAGGATCACCGCCAGTCCGACGACACCGGTGCGGCCGGCGGTGGCGGCGGCGCGCCGGTGGCGGCAGCCGGTGGCGGTGCGGCGGTCAAGCCGGCGGCAGCCAAGTCGGTCAGCGTCTACCTGGTCAGCCTGCCCGGCGCCACCCGCGATGCCGATGCCGATGTCAAGCGCGCCAACACCATCTGGGCCCAGGCCTCGCTGGGCATCGCCGTCAAGGGCGGCGAAAGCTGGAACACCGACCTGATGGACCAGCTCGACCCCAAGGGCGTGCTCAACGAGTTCAGCGATCCCTCGGCGCCCACCGCCGAGGAGCAGACCCTGATCGCGCACCAGCCCGGCGGTGCGGTGATCCATGCCTACTTCGTGCCCGAGATGTCCGATGGCTCGCGCGGCGAGGGCTTCCTGCGCGCCGATGTGTCCAACGGCGCGGGTGCGGTGGTGGTGTCGGATTCGGCGGCGGTCGACACCTTTGCGCACGAGCTGGGCCATGTGCTGCTGAACGACGGCGGCCACCATGCCGATCCCGACAACCTGATGGCCTCGGGCACCATCCGCAACGTGGGTGTCGACAAGCTCGATGCCGCGCAGATCGCCAAGGTCTGATCCACCCCTCAGGCAAGCCGCCACCATGCACGGTGCCGCCGCCATCGACGCCGCTGCCGCCGCTTGGCGCGCCAGCGCTGCGGCGGCCGATTTCCTGCGCGCCGCGGCGCTGCTGCCGGTGGGCAGCACAGGCACCGAGGTGGCGCAATGGCTGGGCCAGCCGCTGGGGGTCACGCCGATGTCCGGCGGCGCGCAGTCGTGGCTGTACGTGCGCAGCGACGATGCGCTGGGCCAGCGCGAGGCGCTGATGCTGGTGTTCGGCGCAGGCGGGGGATATGAGCGCCTGCTGCGCAAGCCCATCGACTGACCTGCGCGTGTGAGCCTGCGGCGCCGGCCCGGGCCGGCGGCTGAGCGCCGGTTATGGCCGGCCGCCATCCCTGCATGCGGCGGTGCCGGGGCGCCACCTAAGATGGCGGGCTGATCCCACCCGATGCCGCTGTGCCGGCCGCCCCGATGTCGTGTGCCCCCTTGCCCTGCCTGGCCCCAGGCGCCGTCGTGGCCGTGGTGGCCCCGGCCAGTCCGGCCCTGCCGGCCCGTGTGGCGGCCGTGCCGGCGCTGCTGGCCGCACAAGGCTGGCAGGCGCGCCTGTACCCCGGGTGCCAGGGCGCTGCAGGCGCGGCGGCGCCGCCCGCCCCGGACGGCCCTGGCGCCGCGCTGCCGCACCTGGCCGGGCCCGACGCGCAGCGCCTGGCCGATCTGACGGCCGCCCTGGGCGATCCCGCGGTGGATGCCGTGTGGTGCCTGCGCGGCGGCTACGGCAGCGGCCGGCTGCTGGCGGGCATCGATGCGGCGCTGCTGCCGCGCCGGCCCAAGCTGCTGATCGGCTACAGCGACATCACCGCGCTGCACCTGCTGCTTGACCGGCAAGGCTGGCCGGCGCTGCATGCACCGATGCCGGCCTCCGATCTGCTGCTGCCCGGCCGCGAGGCCGATGCGCAGGCGCTGTTCACGCTGCTGCGCGAGGGCCTGCGCGCCGGCGATGTGCTGGCGCCGCCACGCCTGCCCGGGGCCTGGTGCCTGCCGGGCCGGGCCAGCGGCCGCCTGCTGGGCGGCAACCTGAGCCTGCTGGCCGGGCTGTGCGGCACGCCCTGGCAGGCCCGTGCCGACGGCGCGCTGCTGTTCATCGAGGAGGTGGGCGAAAACGCCTACCGCATCGACCGCGCGCTGCTGCAGCTGCACCTGGCCGGCGTGCTGCAGGCAGCGGCCGGCTTCGTGCTCGGCAGCTTCACCGAGGGCGACGACCCGGTGGTGATCGAGGCCGTGCTGCGCGATCACCTGGGCCGCCTGGGCAAGCCGGTGCTGGCCGGCTGGCCCAGCGGCCATGGCACGCCCCACCGGCCGCTGCCGCTGGGCGTGGCGGCGCGGCTGGACGCTTCGGCCGGCACGCTGACGCTGACCCAGGACTTTCTGGTGCCGGCCGCATGAGGCCGGCGGCCGCCTGCGCCCGGGCGCCGGTCGGCAGCCCGTACCGGCCGCACCGGCGCTGACCGGCGGGCCGCCACGGCATGTCGCCAAGCCTGCTGCTCGCCTGCGTTCTGGGCTACCTGGGGGCGCTGTACGCGGTGGCCTGGCACACCTCGCGCCGCGCCGACAGCGCCGCGTTCTTCGTGGGCAGCCGCGCCAGTGCCTGGCCGCTGGTGGCCTTCGGCATGATCGGCACCTCGTTGTCGGGCGTCACCTTCGTCAGCGTGCCGGGCGCGGTGGGGCTGTCGGGCTTCGGCTACTGGCAGATCGTGCTCGGCCAGCTGCTGGGTTATGCGGTGGTGGCCGGGCTGCTGCTGCCGCTGTATTACGCCCGGGGCGGCGTGTCGATCTACGGCTGGCTGGCACAGCGCTTCGGCCCGCGCACCTGGCGCTGCGGGGCGGGGCTGTTCATCGTCTCGCGCACGCTGGGTGCCACGGCGCGCCTGTACCTGGTGGTGCGCATCCTGCAGGACGTGGTGCTGGCGCCGCTGGGCGTGCCCTTTGCGGCCAGCGCCGCGGTGCTGGTGGCCATGATCCTGGCCTACACCTGGCGCGGCGGCGTCAAGACCATCGTCTGGACCGACACGCTGCAGACCGCCGGCATGCTGGGCGGCCTGCTGGCCTGCACCGCCATGCTGCTGGGCACGCTGGCGCTGTCACCGGCCGAGGCCTTTGCGCAGATGCAGGCCCAGGGCCTGGCGCGGCTGTGGGGCACCGAGCCGGCGGCGGCCGACTGGTGGCCCAAGCAGTTGCTGGCCGGCGCCGCCATCGCCATCGCGATGACCGGGCTCGACCAGGAGATGATGCAGAAGACCATCTCGGTGCGCACGCTGCGCGGCGCGCAGAAGAACCTGCTGGCCATGGCGCTGGCGATGCTGGGCGTGGTGCTGCTGTTCCTGTACCTCGGCGGCCTGCTGCACCTGTTTGCGCAGCAGGCCGGCATCACCGCGCGTGGCGACCGGCTGTTTCCGGCGGTGGTGATGGGCCACCTGCCGGCGCTGGTGCAGGGCGTGTTCGTGCTGGCGCTGATCTCGGCGCTGTTTCCCAGCGCCGATGGCGCGCTCACCGCGCTCACCTCGTCGGTCTGCAACGACCTGCTGGATTTCGAGCGCCGCCGTGATCTCGACGAGGCCGCGCGCCAGCGCCTGCGCCACCGCGTGCATGCCGCCTTCGCGGCGCTGTTCCTGCTGCTGGTGCTGGCCTTCCGCTGGCTGGACGACCCGAGCATGGTGGGCCTGATCCTGAAGATCGCGGCCTACACCTATGGCCCGCTGCTGGGCCTGTGCGTGTTCGGCCTGGGCTGCCGCCGGCGCGTGCGTGATGGCTGGGTGCCTGCGGTGGCGCTGGCCGCGCCGCTGCTGTGCGGCCTGCTCGACGCCTGGCAGGCGCGGCTGTTCACGCACTGGCGCATCGGCCTGGAGATGCTGCTGCTGAATGCCGCGCTCACGGCGCTGGGGCTGTGGCTGGTGTCGCGGCCAGCAGGCCCTCGCTGAAGCACAGCGTGCGGCTGGCCGCCGCCGTTTCGTCAAAGCGCTGCAGCGCCAGCGCCAGCGCCGCCGCGCCGAGCTGGCTGGCATCGCGGCTGAGCGTGGCCGCGGCCTCGGCCAGCGCGGCCAGGCCCAGGTTCAGCGCCGCGCCGCAGGGCCTCGGTGTCGGCCTCGCGCATGGCCTCGCGCATGCGCCGCGCGGCATCGTCCACCTGCTGGAAAAAGCCACCGTACAGGCCGGGCAGCTGGTCGGCGCCCATCAGCTCGCGCACATTGCGCAGGGTCTGGCGGTCGAGCAGCGCGACGGGCTCGGCCCCCTCGCCCAGCGGCACCGGCAGGGCCGGCACCGGCGGCAGCTCGGTGGCGGTGCCGAACAGGCGCGCGAACAGCGCCTGCAGCCCGGCCAGGCTGACCGGCTTGGCCACCACCTCGCTGACCCCGGCGCGCAGGCAGCGCTCGCGCGTGTCGGCAAACACGTCGGCGGTCAGGGCCACGATGGGCGTGCGCCCGGCGGTGCCGGGCAGGGCGCGTATGGCCTCGATGGCCGCCACGCCGTCCATCACCGGCATGTGCACGTCCATCAGCACGATGTCGAAGGGCTGCTCGGCGGCGTCCTGCACGGCCTGCAGCGCCTCCAGGCCGTTCTCGGCAAAGCGGCCCTGGTGGCCCAGGCGTTCGAGCAGGGCGGCCATGAACAGGCGGTTGACCGGGTGATCCTCGGCCACCAGCACCGACAGCGAGCGCAGCGGTGCCGGCGGCAGCAGGCCGGGCGTGGCAGCCACCGGCGCGGCCAGCACCAGCGGGCAGTGGAAGCTGAACACGCTGCCGGCGCCCGGCGCGCTGCGCACCGCGATCTCGCCGCCCATCAGCCGCGCCAGGTTGCGCGAGATGGCCAGGCCCAGGCCGGTGCCGGCCTGGCGGCGGGCGCGCGGATCGTCGGCGCGGCCGAAACGGCGGAACAGCTGCGAGACGGTGTGGCGGTCCATGCCGATGCCGGTGTCGGCCACATCGAACACCAGGCGCGGCGCGCCGTCGTCGGCAGCCTGGCGGCCGCAGCGCAGCACGATGGCGCCGGCCTCCGAGAACTTGATGGCATTGGCCAGCAGGTTGTAGAGCACCTGGCGCACGCGCGTGGGGTCGAGCAGCACATGCGCGGGCAGGCCGTCGGCGGCCTCCACCTGCAGCGCCAGGCCCTTGGCCTGGGCATTGGGCTGCAGCAGCGCCTGCACCTCGCGCAGCAGCGTGGCCAGGTGCACCGGCTGCGGCAGCAGGCGCAGCGAGCCGGATTCGAGCTTGGACAGGTCGAGGATGTCGTCGAGCAGGCGCAGCAGATGGTTGGCGGAATCGTCGGCCACGCCCAGCCACTCGGTCGCGCGTGGATCACGCGGCGAATCCTTCACCAGCGAGAGCATGCCCAGCAGGCCGTGCAGCGGCGTGCGCAGCTCGTGGCTCATGTCGGCCAGGAACTCGCTCTTGGCCTCGTTGGCGGATTCAGCGTCGATGCGCGCATCGCGCAGCTCGTCGGCCAGCACCTGCAGGCGCTGGTGGCGCTCGTCGAGCTTGCGCATCTGGCGCATCGCCAGGCCGGCAAACAGCACCACCATGGCCACCAGGAAGCCGGTCAGTGCCAGGCCGATGCGGTTGTGCTGGCGCACCTTCTGCTGCCGCTCGGTGACCTGGGCGGCCACGCGGTGCGTGGCGTCGAGCATCATGCGGTGGATGGGCGCGTCCAGCCCCTGCAGGTCGGCCAGCAGCGTCGCGGCGGCCTGCGGGCTGATGCTGCCGCGCGCCTCGTCGCCCAGGTACAGGTCGGCGCGCTGGGTGAAGCGCGCGATCGCCGCCAAGGCCTCGGCGGCCTGCGCCGAGTTGCCCAGCAGGCGCGTGGCGCGGTCGTTGTCGAGCAAGGCCACGCGCGACTGGAAGATGTCGTAGCGCAGCTTCAGCGTGCCGCTGTCGCCCTGCTCGGGCAGCTGCCGCCACTGCTCGCGCAGGCGCAGGTACTCGGTCTCCACCTGGTACAGGTTGAGCACCAGGTAGTCGTCCTGGTACTGCACGGTGAGGTTGAGCAGCGCGAACTGGCGCGCCTGCACGAAGGCCGCCGCCAGCAGCGTGGCCAGCAGCGCCAGGCCGGCGATGCCGAACCAGGGTGACAGGCGCTGGCTGCTCACACCACCTCGATGGCCTTGAGCTGCCAGGCGCAGCGGCTGTAGTACACCGCGTTGCGCAGCTCGCGGTGGGCATCGAAGGGGTAGACGATGAACAGCGGCCCCTTGTCGCGCACCGGCATGGGCTTGTCGTCCATCAGCCGCGCCAGCACCAGGTCGTAGCGCAGCGCGTCTTCGGCGGGGATCTCCACCGCGTAGTCGTTGAGCGCCGTCGCGCGCAGCTTGCCGCCGGCCACCAGCTGGCCACCGGCGACCTCGATCACCTGGCGCAGCAGCGGGCCGGTGAAACGCCGCGGCTGCGGGTACCAGGGCGTCTGGGTGCTCAGCTGGGCCTGCGGCAGTTGCTCGAGCATGGCCATGTCGAAGCTGGCGGGGCCGTCGCGGCGGCCAGTGCGCACACGCCCCGACACGGTGAGCACCACCGGGCCTTTCGGAGGATCCAGCGCCCAGGTGGCGGCGGGTCTGAACAGCGTCAGGGCGGCAAGCCCCAGCAGACGACGTCGGGACATCGGCGCAGTCTCGAGTAACCGGAAACCCGATGGTACCGCGGCCCCGGGGCGGCGCTGGCAAGGTATTCCGCTGTGCGCCGACCTGTGCGTCGCCAGGGCGACATTTCGCGGGTTCGCGGGGATGCCCAGCACAGCCGCACTGCGGTACACCGGCGCACGGCCGGCTTATTCCGCTGCGCTGTCTGTTCCATCCCCCGATCCATCCACCCCAAGACGATGACCGCCATCCGCCCGCACCACGCCATCTGGCCCAAGCGCCTGCCCCGCCAGCTGGTGCTGCCCGAGACCAGCCTGTGGTTCAACCTCGAGGTCACGGCGCGCCGCTATCCGCACAAGCCGGCCTACCTGTTCTTCGGCCAGCCGCTGAGCTTTGCCGAACTCAAGCGCCAGGCCGAGGCGCTGGCCGGCTGGCTGCAGGCCCACGGTGTGGCCAAGGGCGACCGCGTGGCGGTGTTCATGCAGAACTGCCCGCAGTTCGTGGTGGCGGTGCACGCCGTGCTGCGCGCCGACGCGGTGGTGGTGCCGGTCAACCCGATGAACCGGGCCGACGAGTTCGGCCACTACATCACCGACCCCGGCACCAAGATCGTGCTCACCACGGCCGATCTGGCCGGCATCGTGGCCGAGGCCAATGCGCGCCTGCCGGCCGCGCAGCAGCTGCAGCACATCGTGGCCACGCGCTTTGCCGAGGCCATGCCCGCGGTGCTGGACGAGGCCGAGCGCCCGTCGCAGCCGGTGCTCGACTGGCTGCTGGCCGACCCGGCCCTGCCCGGCGGCCCGACGCCGGTGACGCGCTGGGCCGATGCGCTGGCTAGCGGGCATGTGGCCACCGCCCACACCGCCGGCCCCGACGACCTGGCCCTGCTGCCCTACACCAGCGGCACCACCGGCCTGCCCAAGGGCTGCATGCACACCCACCGCACGCTGATGCACAACGTGATGGGCGGCGGCGTGTGGGGCCACTCGGGCGTCGAGACGGTGAGCCTGGGCGTGGTGCCGATGTTCCACATCACCGGCTTCGTCTACGGCTGCGTGGGCTCGGTGGCCGGCGGCGCCACCACCGTGATCCTGCCGCGCTGGGACCGCGAGCTGGCCGGCCGCCTCATCAGCCGCCACCGCGTGACGCACTGGACCTGCATCCCGACGATGATCATCGACCTGTTCGGCAGCCCGCACTACGCCAGCTTCGACCTCTCCAGCCTGAAGTACGTGTCGGGTGGCGGCGCGGCCATGCCGCAGGCCGTGGCCGAACGCCTGCAGCGCGAGTTCAACATCAGCTTCGCCGAGGGCTACGGCCTGACCGAAACCGCCGCGCCCACGCATGCCAACCCGCCCGAGCGGGCCAAGCTGCAGTGCCTGGGCATCCCGATCATCGGCACCGATTCACGCATCATCGACCCCGACACGCTCCAGGAGCTGCCGATCGGCGAGACCGGCGAGATCGTCAGCCATGGCCCGCAGGTGTTCAAGGGCTACTGGGGCCACCCCGAGGCCACCAAGGCGGCCTTCATCGAGCTGGACGGCAAGACCTTCTTCCGCACCGGCGACCTGGGCCGCATGGACGAGGAGGGCTACTTCTTCATCACCGACCGCCTGAAGCGCATGATCAATGCCAGCGGCTACAAGGTGTGGCCCAGCGAGGTGGAGCTGCTGCTGTTCAAGTGCCCGCTGGTGCAGGAGGCCTGCGTGATCGGCACCCGCGACGCCTACCGCGGCGAATCGGTGAAGGCGGTGGTGGTGCTGCGCGCCGAGCACCGCGGCACGGCCACGCCGGACGACATCATCGCCTGGGCGCGCGAGCACATGGCGGCCTACAAGGTGCCGCGCAGCGTCGAGTTCGTCGACGCCCTGCCCAAGAGCGGCTCGGGCAAGGTGATGTGGCGGCTGCTGCAGGAGAAGGAAACGACCTGACGGCAGGCCGCCGCCCGACACCCAGCGGCCGCCGCGGATCCGGCTTTGCCGGTCCGCTGGCGGCGCCCCCTGGGGGGGAGCGGCCTTGGCCGCTTCGGGGGGGGGTCAGCCCTTCGGGTAGGTGCCTGGCAGCAGGATGCGTGCATCCACGTTGCGCAGCTGGGTGTGGCCGCAGAAGGCCATGGTCACG
>CAYPDO010000071.1:0-12393 GCA_964409495.1 uncultured Bordetella sp. | reverse complement strand
CGCTGCAGTTCGCCGGGCAGCAGCTCCACCGCGGCGGCCTGGGTGCAGGTGTCCACGCGCGCGCCGCAGGCCATCGTCTGGTACGGCGTGGGCGCCAGATCCTGCTCCAGCGCGGCCTTGGCGGCGGCAAAGGCCGCGGCATCCAGGCGGCCGTCCAGCACCCCGGCCAGCAGCGGCTGGCGGGTGCTTTCCACGGCCAGCGTGCAGGCGTAGCGGTCGTCGTAGTCGTGCCCCGGCAACAGCAGGGTGTCGCGGCCCACCACGTGCTGCAGCAGCGCCAGCGAGGGCCCGAAGGCCAGCGGATCGCTGGTGGCGAAATCGCTGCGGCCCAGCGCGCCCGGCATCACGGTGTCGCCCACAAAGGCCGCCAGCAGCGCCGGGCCTTGCGACAACAGGTAGGTGGTGGCGTCGCGGGTGTGGCCGGGCGTGGCCAGCCGGGCCAGGTGGCGGCCGCCCAGCGCCAGCCGTTCGGTGTTCAGGGGCCAGCCCAGCGCGTCGGCGGGCCGGCGCTCGGTCAGCGTGGACGGCAGCGCCTGCCAGAGCGCTTCGGCCGACGATGCATGGTCGCCGTGCGAGTGGGTGTCCAGCACTGCCGCCAGCACGTGGCCGCGGCAGCGGATCCACTGCGCCAGCGTCTGCGTCAGCTCGGGCAGCGGGTCGATGACCACGCAGCGGCGGCTGGCCGCATCGGCCACCAGGTAGCACACGGCACCGTCCACCGCATGCCGGGTGATGAGCTCGGGCGGCACGGCATGGTCTTGCAGCGCGCTGGTCAGGCAGCTTTCGCGCAGCGACGCCCCGCAGGCCAGTATGCGCGCGCAGGCGGCGTCGATCAGCGCCTCGTCCGTGGCCGGGCCGAAGGACATGCGCACGGCCGAGCCGCAGCGCCAGGCCTCCAGGCCCATGGCCTGCAGCACGGCGCTGGGCTGTGCCTGGGCGGCGCCGCAGGCCGATCCGCCGCTGACGCGGACGGACGCCGCATCGAACAGGTCCAGCAGCAGCCTGGCCGGCACGCCCGGCACCGAGAAGTTGATCGTGGTGGGCAGGCTGATGCGTGCATCGGCGTTGAAGACGATGCCCGCGAATGCGTCGCTCAGCGCCTGCATCAGGCGACGGCGGTGCTGTTGCAGCGTGGCCGCCGGCTGGAAGGTGCTGCCCGATTCGATGAGCCCCAGGATGGCGCCCAGCGCGGCAATGCCCGGCATGTTCTCGGTGCCCGCGCGCAGCGCCGCCTCCTGGCCACCGCCGGCCAGCAGCGGCGTGAAGGGCGCGCCCTCGCGCACATACAGCAGGCCGATGCCCTTGGGCGCGTAGAGCTTGTGGCCGGAGAACGGCGCGTAGTCGATCGGCCTGTCGGCCAGGCGCAGCGGCAGCTTGCCGAGCGCCTGCACACTGTCCACCAGCCACAGCGCCGGGCTGCCGGCAAGCGCGGCCTGGATGCCGTCGAGATCGCTGATGACGCCCGTCTCGTTGTTGGCCGCCATCGTGCACACCAGCGCCGCGCGGGGCGCGTTCTGGCGCAACCAGGCGAGATCGTGGCGCCCATCGCGGCCCACCGGGATGGCCTGCACCGCCAGATCCAGCCGCAGCAGCCGGTTCCAGTGCCGCAGCGCCTCCGGCACCGCCTTGTGCTCGGTGGCGCCGTACAGCAGAAGATCGGGCACGGGCTCACCGTGCTCGCGCCGCGCGCGCCAGGCGCTCAGCGCCGACAGCACGGCGGTCTGGATGCCTTCGGTGGCCCCGCTCAGGAACAGCAGCTGGCCGCTGGGCGCACCCAGCACTCGGCGGGCACTGGCGCGCACCGCGTCCATCATGGCGCGCGCCTTCAGGCCGGTGCCATGCACGCTGCTGGGATTGCCGAAATCGCCCGACATGGCCTGCATCGCGGCGGCGCGGGCCTGCGGCAGCACCGGGGTGGTGGCGTTGGCGTCGAGGTAGATCTCCATGTCGGCTTCCTGGCGTGTCATGCGTTGGCAATGACCCTCACTGTAGGAAGCGGCGCGTAGATTCCGGTTCTCTTTGCGGGCCGGCGGGGCGCTGTTTGCGCAAGCCGTTTTCACCCCTGCCGGCGTGCGGGCCGGTGCGCCCGCGCGCGGCGGTTCACGCCACGTAGCTCAGCGGCAGCACCGTGGTGTACTTCAGCTCTTCCATCGCGAAGCTGGAGCTGACGTCGGACAGCTGGGTGTCGGCGATCAGCCGCTTGTAGACGCGGTCGTAGGCGGCGATGTCGGGCACCACCACGCGCAGCAGGTAGTCCACCTCGCCGCTCATGCGGTAGAACTCCACCACCTCGGGGATGGCCTCCACCGTGCCCTTGAAACGCTCGAACCAGGCCTGCGTGTGCGTGCTGGTGCGCACCATCACGAAGACCGTGACGCCCACGTTCAGCTGGTGCCGGTCGAGCAGCATCACGTTGCCCTGGATGACGCCCGCGGCCTTCAGACGCTGCACCCGCCGCCAGCACGGCGTCTGCGACAGGCCCACCGCCTGCGCCAGCTCGGCCATCTGCAGGTCCGCGTTGCGCTGCAGCAGTTCCAGGATCTTGCAGTCGATGGCGTCGATCTTCGGCTTGGCCATGGTGCGGTTGGCCCCGGTGCTCAAGGCTGGCCGTGGGGCAAGCTGCCGTGTGGAAGCTGCATGGTATGGCCTGGAAAGTCGTCCAGCGCAAACGGCTCCAGCGCCCCGCCCAGATGCTGCGCCAGAAAGGCCTCCATCATGGCGTTGAAGACCAGCCGGTTCGGCTCGCGCGAGAAGCCGTGGCCCTCGTCGGGGAACAGCAGGTAAGTGACCGGAATGCCGCGCGCCACCAGCGAGTGCACCATCTGGTCGGATTCACGCTGGGGCACCCGCGGGTCATTGGCGCCCTGGGCGATCATCAGCGCATCGGTGATCTGGCCGGCACGGTGCCATGGCGAGCGCTCCTTCAGCGCCGCCCGGCCTTCCGGCGTGCCGGGGTTGCCCACGGCGCGGTAGAGCATCTGGCGCTCGTGTTCCCAGTGCGGCGGAATGGCCTGCAGCAGCGAGGCCAGGTTGCTGGGGCCCACGATGTCCACGCCACAGGCATAGCGGCCGGGCCGCCGGGTCAGCGCCGACAGCACGGCAAAACCGCCGTAGCTGCCGCCCACGATGGCCAGGCGCCGGGGGTCGGCAATGCCGGCGCCGATGGCCCAGTCGATGGCGTCGTCCAGGTCGTCGTCCATCTTGCGGCCCCACTCGCCATCGCCGGCATTGAGGAAGCGCTTGCCGAAGCCGGTGGACGCGCGGAAGTTGACGTTCATCACCGCATAGCCACGGTCTGCCAGCAGCTGGTGCATGGGGTTGAAGCCGAAGCGGTCGCGGTCCCAGGGGCCGCCATGCACCAGCAGCACCAGGGGCAGCGGCGACCGCGCCTGCAGCGGCTGCCCGGTGTCGGCATGCCGCGGCAGCGTGAGGTAGCAGACCAGGCCGAGGCCATCGCGCGCGCGCACGGTGGTGGCCTGCATGCGCGCCATCGGCAGGCCCTGCAGCTCGGGCCGGTGCAGGAACAGGCGCTGCAGCGTCTTGGCCGTGCGGTCGTACAGCCAGGTCACGCCGGCCTGCGTGTCGGACGCGCTGGTCACGAGCCACAGCCGGTCGTCCAGCGTGCGGCTGGCCAGGCCCCAGGTGCCGATGCCTTGCGCGCCCAGAAAATCGACATCGGCACGCACCGATTCGTCCAGCACATGCAGGGCCGGGCGCTCGTGGTGGGTCCAGTAGGCCACCGGGCGGTAGGTGGCCATGTCGGTGAGCATGCTGCTCACGTCGGCCAGCGGGCTGGCGCCCAGCACCGTGGTCTGGCGCGTGGCCAGGTCGATGGCCACCAGGGCCGAGGTGTCGCGGCCTCGGCTGTCAAAGGCGTACAGCGTGGTGCCGGCGGCGTCGAGGTGCGCCCAGCCGGTGGTGCGGGCATCTTCCGGGCCGGCCACGCTGCAGGCTGTCCAGCAGCCATCGTCACCGCGCGCCAGCAGCTGCCGCCCGCCATCGGCCGTGGGGCCCACGGCGAAGCGCACGGTGTAGCGGTCGTCCACGATGAAGCTGGCGAAGCCGGGGTTCTCGACCACCAGCGTCAACTCGGCACTGGCCAGGTCCAGCATGAACAGGTCAGCAAAACGCCTGTCGCGGCGGTTCAGGTGGATGAGGATCTGGCCCGGCGCGTGGCGGCTGATGGCCGCGATGGACGCGCGCGTGCCGGCAAAAGGCGTCAGGCAGCGCTGCTCGCCGGTGGCCAGCGTCACCGCGTGCAGCTTGAAGTTCTCGTCGCCGTCGGTGTCCTGGCTGAACAGCAGGTAGGCGGAGTCCTGGCTCCACGCATGGCCGGTCACGCCGCGCCGCGTGTCGAACGTGAGCTGGCGTGCCGCCTCCAGCTGGCCGCGCGGTGCCACCCAGAGGTTCATCACCTGGCCCGTGCGGGCCGACCAGGCCAGCCACCGGCCATCGGGGCTGATGCTGGGGGCGGCGATCGACGGGTTGCCGAACAGCAGCGCGCGCGGGATCACGGCATCCCCCGGGTCACCTGCAGCGCCTGCAGCAGCTGCCGGGCCGCCTGCTCTGCCGCGCGGGCGTTCTCGCTGCGCTGGAACCGGGTGTAGGCCAGCAGCCGCGCCTCGACCTCGGGGTGGTCCTCGCGCAGGTGCATGAAGACGTCCTTGCCGGCGAAGGGCTTGTCCTGGAGGTACAGCGCGTGCATCTCGCCCAGCAGCTGGCGGGTGCGCTGGTCGTCTTCGGCGGTCCAGCCGAACTGCCGGCTCAGGTGCTCGGCCGGCACCTGGCCGCGCAGGCGCAGCACGTCACCCACGGTGGTGGGCGACAGCAGGGGGTTCCAGGCGGCGGCCTCGACGCAGGCGCCGAGCGACTTCTGCAGCGGATCGGCGATGTGGTTGGTGGCCTCGACCGCCGCCTTGCGGGCGGCGCGCCAGGCGGCCGGCGCGGGCGTGCCACCGGCCATCAGTTCGGCATGCAGGTGCTGGATCGCGGCGCCCGCCGCGATCAGCGCACCGGTCGGCTCGCCGCAGGGTGCCAGCTGCTGCGCCACCGACGCCAGCACCTCGAGGATGACACGGCTGCCCAGCCGGCTGGTGTCGCTGCCCGGGGCCACGGCGTGCAGCAGCTCGCCCACCTGCGCCACGATCTTCTCGCCGGCCATGCCGGTGCTGGTGTAGTCGATGGCAAAGGCCAGCCACTGCGCCAGGCCCAGTTCGGCCTCCCACACCTGGCCATCGGCGCTGTCGACCAGCGCCGCGGCCGGGCTGGCCAGCTGGCCGTTGAAGAACATGGCCCCGGGCGTCAGCTGCCCGGCCTTCATGCGTTCGGCCAGCCGCGCGAGCGCCGCGCTGCGAACGTCCGGCCTGCCATGGAATGCGGCCAGCACCTCAGGCCTCCAGGTACTTGTCGAGCAGCGCGGCGATGCGCGTCTTGGAGGTCATGCCCAGCACGCGCTCCTGCTCGACGCCGTCCTTGAACAGGATCAGCGTCGGCAGGCCGCGCACGTCGAAGCGGCCGACCGTGGCCTTGTTCTCGTCGGCGTTGATCTTCACCACCGCCGCTTCACCAGCGTAGACATCGGCGATCTCGCCCAGCACGGGCAGCAGGGCCTTGCAGGGCGCGCACCACTCGGCCCAGAAGTCGACCAGGACGACGCCCGGGCGCTGGTCGACGTCTGTGACGAAGCTCTGATCGGTGGTGACGACAAATTGGGAGGACATGTGAACCTTTGGAAGCAAGGGCTGAAAGCGTATGGCGGCGGGCGGGCGGCGCTCAGTACGGTTTGGCAAGGGGCTGTGCCACGCGTACTGGGCCGCAGCTCATGACAGTTGTGCGGTGCGGGTGCCGCCCGGCCCAGGCGCTGCCGCCGGGCGCACCTGCAGCACATGGTCGTGGTAGGCGGCCAGTGACTCGCGGTGCGCAATGCTGATCACCGCGGCCTCGGGCAGGTGGGTCAGCAGCGCCTCGTACAGCCGGCGTTCCGTGTCGGGATCGACCGCGCTGGTGGCTTCGTCCAGGAACACGAAGGCCGGCCGGTGCAGCAGCACCCGGGCAAAGGCCAGGCGCTGCTGTTCACCGCCCGAGAGTTTCTGCTGCCAGTGGTCCACCCGGCCCAGGGCCGTTGCCAGGTGGCCCAGGCCGCAGGTGTGCAGCACCTGGGCCAGGCGGTCTGGCGTGAACTGGGTGGGTTCGCCGGGATAGCTGAGCGCGGCCGCCAGGCTGCCGCTGGGGATGTAGCTACGCTGCGGCAGGAACAGCACCGAGCCCGCGCGCGGCAGGCACACGCTGCCCGTGCCATGCGGCCAGATGCCGGCGATGGCGCGCAGCAAGGTGCTTTTGCCGGCGCCGGACGGCCCGCGCACCAGCCAGCGTTCACCACGCTGGAAGCGCAAGGCCTCCACGCGGGTCAGCAAGGCCCCGGTGGGCGAGTGCAGCACGATGGCGCTGGTGGTGATCGCGTTCTGGTCGGCCTGGGTCAGCACAAAGCCGCCCTGGCCGCGCGCATGCACGGCGTCCATCGCGGCTTGCAGATCGCGCAGCCGGTTGGTGACGGCCAGCCAGTGCGTGAAGCCGACATAGGCCTGCGAGAAGAAGCTCAGCGCCTGCTTCAGCGCGGCGAAGGCGCCCGAGGCGCGCATCATGCCGCCGTAGGTGACCTGGCCGGCAAAGTACAGCGGCAGCGCCGCCACTGTGCTCAAGGGGTCGAAGAAGTGTCCGTAGGTGTTGCGTGCGGTGTCCACCTTCCAGGTGCGCGCGACGATCTGCAGCACGTTGCGCCGCACCAGGTCAAAACGCTCCGCCAGGCGCCGGTGCTCACGCGGGCCGCCCTGGTACAGCGCAATCTGCTCGGCGTTCTCGCGCAGCTGCATGGCCAGGTAGCGGTAGTCGGCTTCCACGCCCTGCTTGTGCATGTTCAGGCCGATGAGCTGCTTGCCGAAAAAATGCGTCACGGCCAGCCCGCCGATGGCCCAGGCAAAGGCCAAATACACCATGTAGCCGTGCACCACCCAGCGGCTGCCGAACAGCGTGATCTCGAGGGTCTGCGACAGGCCCCACAGCAGCGCGGTGAAGGTGACGATGTTGGTCATCACGCCCACCAGGCTGGTGAACAGGTTGAGCGAGGTGTCGGTGAAGATGCGCACGTCTTCGGCAATGCGCTGATCAGCGTTCTTCAGCAGGCCGTCGCGCTCGATGTCGTAGAACGCGCTCGACCGCATCCAGCGCGCCAGCAGCTGCCCGGTCAACCAGGAGCGCCAGCGCAGATCCAGCACCTGCCCGATCGCCACGTTGCTGACGGCCACCAGGGCCGACAGCAGGCCCACGCCCACGCTGGTGGCAAAGGCCACCAGCAGGATGTCCCACTTGCGGTTGACCAGTGCATCCGTCACCTCGCCCACCAGCCGGTTGGCCCACACCGCCAGGTAGGTCACGAAGAACGTGATGCCGATGGTGATGGCCAGCAGCGCCAGCGCCTGCCATTTGTCCTCCGACCGCCAGTACTGCAGCACGAAGGCCGCCAGTGGCGGCCGGCGCGCGGTGTCTGGCCCCGCCGAGTCACCTGGCGCATCGGGCGCGGTGATGTCGGCCGGCCCGGGGGGCTGCGGGTTGGGTGTGGCGGACGCGATCACACGCATGGCTCAGGTCTTGAAAGTGACAAGAGGTTGAACCGGCAAGGGTTCAACCTCTTGAGGCCGCTGCACAGCCCGGTCAGTTGAAGCTGTGCCTGGCGGTCAGCATGAAGTTGCGTCCCTGCACCACGGGCACGAACGAGGCCGCATTGGTGCCCGAGTACAGCACGCGGTCGGCCAGGTTCTTGACCCCGAAGGTGAACGACCACCTGGGAAGGTCGTAGAAGACACTCGCGTCCACCTGAACCTGCTTCGGGATGTAGAAGGGATTGTTCCGGTCGATCGTGCCGAGCATGCCACTGTGCGCCGAAACGCCCAGGCCGACGCCCAGCCCCTGAACCTGCGGCAGCTTGTAGGTCGTCCAGAGGCTGCCCTTGTGGCGTGGCTTGCCGGTGAACAGCGTGGCCGGGTTGCCGACATCGCGCGATGTCGAGTGCGTGTAGTTCACGATCGCCTGCCAGCCCGGGGCCACCTCGCCCTGCAGGTCGACCTCGAAGCCCTTGGTCTGCTGCGCCGGGCGCACGTTGTAGCAGCGCCTGACCGGGTCGAACAGCAGCGTGCCCGACTGGTCGACCTGGAAGGCGGCCGTGGTCAGCGACAGCTTGTCGTTGAACAGCGCGAACTTGGCGCCCAGCTCCTTGTTCCGGCTGGAGATCGGCGGCACCACGCCGCCGGCGCACTGGGTGTTGGTTTGCGCGACGAAGCCGTTGGCCACGTTGGCGTACAACGAGACCGAGGGCGCCACCCGGTAGATCAGGCCGGCCCCGGGCGTGTTGCGGCCGATCGTGACCGCCGGCGTGTCGGACTTGAAGTTGAACTCGACAGCATCCAGGCGGCTGGCTTGCGTCACCAGCGTGCGGCGCCAGTTGAGCTGCAGGATCCAGTCGTGCCAGGAGATCTGGTCCTGCAGGTACACGGCCTTCTGGTCCTGCGTCGATTCAGAGATGAACGACACGTTGGGATTGGCCAGTTCCGCCTCCGGCAGGTCCACCGGCACGCCCGTGGGGTACACGGTCAGGGTCTTGTTCTGGGCGCCGCTGTACTGGGTCTGCGACGTGCGGAACCGGTCATGGTTGAAGCCGACGACGAACTTGTGGTCGATGTCGCCAGTGCTGAAGAGCATGCGGACGTAGTGGTCGCCGGAGGTCTCGGACTGTTCCGTCCGGGACAGGCTGGCGCGCAAGGCGACCGTGCCGTTGGGATTGGATCGGGATGCACCGGCGTTGTAGGCCAGACCCGCGTTGGACGCGTACTGGTGCAGGTTCAGCGTGTCATCGGCGCGCTGGACGCGGCTGATCAGCGTGATCGAGGGCGTCAGTTTCTGGTCGAGCTGAAAGAACACACGCTTGCCGCGCACGTCGAAGCCGTCGCTCGGATGGCTGAGCGGGATGGTCGGCGTCGGCATGATGACGCCGTCACGCCGGGCAAAGGTGTACTGCGGCAATGGCAGGTGCTGCTCCAGGTAGGTCAGGCCGGCGATCAGGTCGGTGGCGCCGTCCTTCCAGCGGATCTGCGGCGTGGCCGATGCGTCGTTGCGGCCGTCGTAGCCGGCATCGGTGGTGCCGGCCCGGGCAGACGAGGCGATCACGCGGTAGGTCAGGCGCTTGTCTTGCGAGAACGCCCCGGCCAGGTCGCCGCCCACGGTGAGGTCGCTGTTCGTGCCGAACTGCAACATCGCGTCGCGCACGGTCTCGGCCGTGGGCTTCTTGAGCACCACGTTGACACCGCCTCCCAGCGAGCCATTGCCGGCCAGGATGGCCTGCGGGCCCTTCAGCACCTCGACCCGTTCCACGCCGAACACGCTGGTCTGCGCGGCGTTGCGGTCGGGGATGCCGTTGGTGGTGGTGGCCGGGTTGTTGAAGCCACGCACCGAGAAGGTCGGCAGCCCTTGCGGCGAGTCAGAGAACCCGATCCCGCTGACATTGCGCAGCGTGTCGCGCAGGCTGGTGACCTGCTGCGTTTCCAGCACCTTGCTGGTGATGATGGTGACCGCACCCGCCAGGTCCATCAGGTCGGTGCCGCTGCGGGTGGCGGTGTCGGACCGGTCGGCCTTGAAGCCGGTTTCGGCCTGGTCGCGCCGCGCGACCACCGTCACCTGCTGCGGCGTGCCGGCGGCGTGGATGCTGAGCACCCCCGAGGCCTCGCGGCTCCACCGCAGGCCCTTGCCGGCCAGTGCCGCGTCGATGGCCTGCACGACCGTGTAGCGGCCCTGGATGGCCGGGGCCTGCAGTGCCGAGAGCGCGGCGCGGTCGAAGCTGAGACGGCGCCCGCTCTGCCGGGCGATGGCATCCAGCGTGGCGGGCAGCGGGCCTGCCGGCAGATCGAAGGCGGCCAGCTGTGTCTCGGGGGCCGGCGCGGCATCCGCGGCGAGTGCCCGCGTGGCCATCCCGCCATACAGGGCGAGGCCGGCAATGACAGCGGCACAAACCTCCCGATGACGAGGGGCACGAGAGCGGGACGATGCGTGCATGGCGATACCAAGGTGGGGTGATGTGACGCTTGTCAGAATAGTTTTCACACGGCCGTCATGTCAGTACAGTTCTCAATACAATCGTCAATCTGTACTGATCATTCTTGCAGACACTCTTTGGTGCTTTCCCGGAGGGCCCCGCCGTGAAGTCGAGCGCATTCGCCGTGGCGCCGCCGCGCCTGGACAAGTCCATGCTCGATGAGGTGGCCCGCGCCAACCCGGCGGGCTCGCTGGTTGAACACGTGTTCATCCTGCTGGCCGGCCGCATGCACGCGTCGGGCCTGGGCGCTGGTGCCAAGCTGCCGTCGGTCCGGGCGCTGGCCGGCGCCTGCGAGGTCAGCGCCGACACGGTGGCCCGGGCCTATGAACGGCTGGTGGCGCATGGCCTGGTCGAGGCCCGGCGCGGATCGGGCTACTTCGTCCGCTCGGCCGGCCGCCAGAGCCCGGCCCAGGCGCGCGGCGGGTCGCAGCTGTCCGACATGCTGGCTTCGGGCAACTTCCGTTGGCGGATGATGCTGCTGCGCAATGACCCGATGTGGAAGAGCCGCACCGGCTCAGGTGCCTTTCCGGCCGCCTGGTACGACGAGGAGCTGCTCGTCGGCGCGCTGCGCGGCGTGGCCCGGCAAGGCACCCGCTGGCTGGCCGACTATTCCGACCGGCGCGGCTACCTGCCGCTGCGCCAGCAGCTGCTGCTCAAGCTCAATGAACTCGGCATCTCGGCCGAGCCCGACAACATCCTGGTCACCAACGGCGCCACCGAGGCCATCCACCTGGTGTGCCAGACGCTGCTGGCCGGGCCGGGCATCCCGGTGATGCTGGAGTCGCCCACGCAGCCGCTGCTCGGGCATCGGCTGCTCTCGACCGGCATGCACATCCACCCGATCAGCCGCCGGCACGACGGGCCCGATCTGGAGGAGATGCGCGCGGTGTGCGAGAAGCACAAGCCACGCGCGTTCTTCTGCAGCTCGGTGCTGCACAACCCGACCTGCAGCCACATCGCGCCGCACAAGGCCTACCAGATCCTGCGGCTCGCCGAAGAGTTCGACATGCTGATCGTGGAGGACGACACCTATGGCGACCTGATGCCCCGCGCCTCGGCGGCGCCGATCGCCAGGCTGGCGACGCTGGACCAGCTCCGGCGGGTGATCTTTGTCGGCAGCTTCTCCAAGACGCTCGGCCCCGGGCTGCGCGCGGGCTTTCTGGCGGCCAATGCCGAACGCATGGAATGGCTGACCACCTACCGGGTGGTGCAAGGCCTCAGTGGATCGGCCCTGTCGGAACGCAGTCTCTACAAGGCATTGTCGGGCGGTGCCTACCGGCGGCACTGCGAGCAGTTGCGCAACCGGCTGGCCGAGGCGCGGCCGGTGGTGGTGGCCGAGCTCGCGCGCTGGGGCATCAACGTGGATGCCGTGCCCGACGCCGGCATGTACCTGTGGGCATCGCTGGGCGACACGCTGGATTCGGTGCAGGTGGCCGAGCGCATGCTAGAGCTGGGCCACCTGATCGCGCCGGCCCAGGCCTTTCTGGGCGGCGGCTCGCCCCCCAGCCCCTTTGTGCGCATCAACATTGCCGAGGCCTTCGAGAGTTCGATGCTGCCCGTGCTCGGCAAGGTGCTGGGACGCACCCGAAGCGCCAGGTAGCGCGTCACGGCGCCGCGTCAGCCGGCGCGTCCAGCGCAAACACCGGCAGCCCGGCCAGCGCCGCGGCATCGAAGGCCTCGTCGCGGAACAGGCGCGGGTAGTAGAACGCGCGCAGCGCCGCGTGAAACGCGCGCACCCGGGCCTCGTAGGCCAGCGCGGCCTGCACATCGGTGCCGGCCAGGTGCTGCAGGCTGCGCGCCATCAGCACCGGCGGCAGGGCCCAGGCCAGGCGCGCGGCCCAGCGCTCGCGCGCCAGGCGGCCGGCGGTATGGGCGCGCGACAAGGCCTCGGCGCGCTGGTCGCCCACCTGCTGGAAGGCGTAGTACCACTTCCACTCGAAGGGCCGCGCCACTTCGGCATGCGCCGCCCACTGCGGATGGCGGGCGACGAAGGCCGCCATGGTGGCGGCCTTGGGCAGATCCCAGGCCTGGTTCACGGCCTCACGCTGGGTGAGCACGATGTCGGCGCCGGCCGGCAACGGCACGGCGCGGTCGATGGCCAGCCGGCCGGCCGCGGGCAGCAGCACAGCCAGCAGCAGCCACAGGCCGATCAGCACCGCCAGGATCAGCTCGCCCGGGCGCGCCCAGGCGCCCACCCAGCTGCCCAGCAGGGCCCAGAACAGCAGGTTGGCCGCCAGCGCCGCCACGGCCGCGGC
>CAYPDO010000070.1:0-12478 GCA_964409495.1 uncultured Bordetella sp. | reverse complement strand
GTTCCGCGAGACGCGGCTGTACCAGGTGGCGCCGATCAGCACCAACATGATTTTCAGCTACGTGGCCGAGCACGTGCTGGGCTTGCCGAGGTCGTTCTGATGCTCCCGCTCGAAGGCATCACCGTCGTCACGCTGGAACACGCGATCGCCGCGCCCTTCTGCACCCGCCAGCTGGCCGACCAGGGCGCGCGCGTGATCAAGATCGAGCGGCCCGGCGTGGGCGACTTCGCGCGCGGCTACGACGAGCGCGTCCAGGGCCTGGCCTCGCACTTCGTGTGGACCAACCGCAGCAAGGAAAGCCTCACGCTCGACCTGAAGGCCGCCGTGGCCGACGAGGTGCTGCACCGGCTGCTGGCCGACGCCGACGTGCTGGTGCAGAACCTGGCACCGGGCGCCGCGGCGCGCATGGGCCTGGGCTTCGAGGCCCTGAAGGAACGCTACCCCAGGCTGATCGTCTGCGACATCTCGGGCTATGGCGAAGACGGCCCCTACCGCGACAAGAAGGCGTATGACCTGCTGATCCAGAGCGAGTCGGGCTTTCTGTCGATCACCGGCAGCGGCGACGAGATGGCCAAGGCCGGCTGCAGCATCGCCGACATCGCCGCCGGCATGTACGCGTACACCGGCATCCTGAACGCGCTGATCGAGCGTGGCCGCACCGGGCGTGGCAAGCACCTGGATGTTTCCATGCTCGAGGCCATGGGCGAGTGGATGGGCTACCCGATGTACTACGCCTTCGATGGCGCGCCGCCGCCGCCGCGCGCCGGCGCCGCCCACGCCACCATCTACCCCTACGGCCCGTTTGCCACCGGCGACGGCAAGACCGTGATGCTGGGCCTGCAGAACGACCGCGAGTGGCAGGTGTTCTGCCAGAAGGTGCTGGGCGATGCGGCGCTGGCCGCCGACGAGCGCTTCAACACCACGGCGCGCCGATCGGCCGCGCGCACCGCGCTGAAGGCACTGATCGAGCAGGCCTTTGCCAGCCTGAGCGCCGAGCAGGTGCTCGGCCGGCTCGATGACGCCGGCATTGCCAACGCCCAGGTCAACACCATGGCCGACCTGTGGGCGCATCCGCAGCTGCAGGCGCGCCAGCGCTGGGCCCAGGTGGCCACACCCGCCGGCCCGGTGCCCGCGCTGCTGCCGCCCGGCTGCACCAGCGCGCGCATGGACGCCGTGCCGGCGCTGGGCCAGCACACCGACAGCGTGCTGCAAGGCCTGGGCTACAGCGCCGAGGCGATTGCCGCATTGCGTGCGGCCGGCGCGGTCTGACCCGCCCGGCCAAACACCCGCCTGCCCAGGCCACGCAGACGACACGAAAGGCACACGCCGCATGAGCGCCCTCCACGCTGGCCAGCAACTGGCCGAATTCGCCGCCACGCTGCGCCTGGCCGACGTGCCGGCGCCGGTGCTGCGCCGCACCGAAGACCTGATGCTCGACTGGGCCGGCTCCACGCTGGCCGGCAAGGGCTCGCGGCCGGTGGAGAGCATCGCCAGGTTCTGGCAATCCCAGTCGCCGGCCACCGGCCCGGCGGAAGTGCTGATCCACCGCAGCAGCACCAGCCCGCTGGCCGCGGCCGCGATCAATGCCGCCGCCTCGCATGTGGCCGAGCAGGACGATGTGCACAACGGCTCGGTGTTCCACCCGGCGGCGGTGGTGTTTGCGCCAGCCCTGGCGGTGGCCCAGGCCCTGGGCCGCTCGGGTGCCGATCTGTTGGCCGCCAGCATTGCGGGTTATGAGGTTGGCATCCGCGTGGGCGAATTCCTGGGCCGCTCGCACTACCGCATCTTCCACACCACGGGCACGGCCGGCTCGCTGGCCGCGGCGGCTGCGGTGGGCCACCTGCTGCGGCTCACGCCCGCGCAGATGGGCCATGCGCTGGGCTCGGCCGGCACGCAGGCGGCCGGGCTGTGGGAGTTTCTGCGCACCGCCGCCGACAGCAAGCAGCTGCACACCGCGCATGCCGCGCACACCGGCCTGGCCGCGGCCTACCTGGCAGCCGATGGCTTCACCGGCGCGCAGCGCATCCTCGACGGGCCGCAGGGCATGGCCGCCGGCATGAGCAGCGACAGCGATCCGGCGCGCCTGACCGATGGCCTGGGCACCCGCTGGGCCACGGCCGAGACCTCGTTCAAGTACCACGCCTCGTGCCGCCACACCCACCCGGCGGCCGATGCGCTGCTGGCGGTGATGGCGGCCCACGGCCTGCAGCCCGACGACATCGCCAGTGTGGAAACGCTGGTGCACCAGGGCGCCATCGACGTGCTGGGGCCGGTGGTCGATCCGCAGACGGTTCACCAGAGCAAGTTCTCGATGGGCACGGTGCTGGCGCTGGCGGCACTGCACGGCCATGCCGGCCTGGGCGAGTTTGACGCGCACTACCGCGATCCGGCCACGGTGGCCTTCTGCCAGCGGGTGCGCATGACGCTGGATGCCGAGGTGGACGGGGCCTACCCGGCGCGCTGGATCGGCAAGGTGCGCGTGGCCACGACAGACGGCCGCACACTGGAAGGCCGCGTCGACGAGCCCAAGGGCGACCCCGGCAACACCCTCGGCCGCCCTGAGCTGGAAGGCAAGGCCATCCGCCTGGCCAGCTACCGCGGCGGCGCCAGCGAGGCCGAGATGCGCGCGCTGATCGGCCGCATCTGGGGCATGGCCGAGACACCGGTGGTGGGGCGGCTGCTTTCATGAGCGCCAAGTCCTACCTGTTCGTGCCGGCCGACCGGCCCGAGCGCTTCGACAAGGCCCTGACCAGCGGCGCCGATGCGGTGATCGTCGACCTGGAAGACGCGGTGGCGCCGGCGGCCAAGGACATGGCCCGCAGCGCGCTGGCCGCCTGGCTGGCGGCTCGCCCGGCCGGCGCGCCCGGCATGGTGCTGCGCTGCAATGCCGCCGAGACGCCGTGGTTCGACGCCGATCTGGCGCTGGCCGCGCACCCGGCCGTGATGGCCGTGATGCTGCCCAAGGCCGAGGCGCCCGCCGCCATCGCCCGCGTGGTGGCGGCGCGCGGCGCGGGCACGGCCTTGCCGGTGATCGCGCTGATCGAAAGCGCCGCCGGCCTGGCCGCGGTGCGCGCCATCGCCAGCACACCCGGCGTGCAGCGCCTGGCCTTCGGCAGCATCGACCTGCAGGTGGATCTGGGCCTGCGCGACGCGACGGAGGACGAACTGCTGCCCTGGCGGCTGGAACTGGTGCTGGCCTCGCGCCTGGCCGGTATCGAGCGCCCGATCGACGGCGTGACGACGGCCTTTGACGATGCCGAGCGCCTGGCCACCGATGTGCAGCGCGCCAGGCGCCTGGGCTTTGGCGCCAAGCTGTGCATCCACCCGCGCCAGGTGGCGGGCGTGCGCGCCGGGCTGCGGCCCAGCGCGCACGAGCTCGACTGGGCCCAGCGCGTGCTGGCGGCTGCGGCAGCGTCGGCAGGCGCGGCCGTGGCGGTCGACGGCAAGATGGTCGACAAGCCGGTGCTGCTGCGCGCCGAGGCCATTCAACGCGACGCGGCGGATTGATCCGCGCGGGCGCCATCCCATCAGAAGCCCGGCACCGGACGCCGGCATCACAACAGGAGACACCGCCATGCCCCATCCCCGATCCGGCGCACGCCGCAACCGCGTGCGCGCCGCGCTGGCCCTGGTGCTTGGCGCCGCGGCGCTGGCCCTGGCCAGCCTGCCACAGCCGGCCAGGGCGCAGACCCCGGCCTACCCCGCCAAGACCATCACGCTGCTGGTGCCCTTTGCCGCCGGCGGGCCCACCGACGTGGTGGCGCGCGCACTCGGCGCAGTGATGGGCAAGAGCCTGGGCCAGAGCGTGCAGATCGAGAACAAGACCGGTGCCGGCGGCACGCTGGCCTCGGGCCACCTGGCCAAGGCCGCGCCCGATGGCTACACCTTCCTGATCCACCACAACGGCATGGCCACCGCGCCGGGCCTGTACCGCAAGCTGGCCTACAACCCGCTGACCGATTTCGAGTACGTGGGCCAGGTGGTGGACGTGCCGATGACCCTGCTGGCGCGCAAGGACCTGCCGCCCAAGACCGCGCAGGAGCTCATCGCCCACATCAAGGCCCAGGGCAACAAGCTGACGCTGGCGCATGCCGGGCTGGGCGCCGTCAGCCAGCTGTGCGGCATGCTGCTGCAGAAGATGGTGGAGACCGAGCTCACCACCATCCCGTTCCAGGGCACGGCGCCGGCGATGAATGCGCTGCTGGGTGGCCAGGTCGACATCCTGTGCGACCAGACCACGCAGACGCTGCAGCACATCAAGGCCGGCAACGTGAAGCTCTACGGCGTCACCACCAGGGAGCGCATCAAGTCGCTGCCCGACACGCCCACGCTGGACGAGGCCGGGCTCAAGGGCTTCGAGGTGAAGGTGTGGCATGGCGTGTATGCGCCCAAGGGCACGCCGCCCGCGGTGGTGGAGAAGTTCGGCGCCGCGCTGCGCGCGGCCTTGAAGGACCCGGTCATCGTGCAGCGCATGGCCGATCTGGGCGCCGACATCGTGCCCGAGGCCAAGCAGACGCCCGAGGGCCTGCGCAGCTGGCTCAAGCCCGAGATCGACAAGTGGGGCGCGCTGATCCGCTCGGCCGGCCAGTACGCGGATTGAGGTCACGTTGCCCCCACGTCGCTTCGCGCCTGCCCCCCGAGGGGGCTCTCCGTCCCTTGGGGCGGCCCGGCGGGACTGAGGCAGCACCCGCAGGCCGACAATGGCCGCGATGCGTCAGCCCATCACCGTCGTCCTGCAGTCGTTCCGCACGCATGATGTGCCGCCCTGGCTGCCGGCCTGCCTGCACAGCGTGCGCGGCTGGGCGCAGCAGCAGGGCTGGCAATGGCGCTTCATGGACGATGCCTTCTTCGGCCTGGCCCCAGACTGGGCGCGCCAGCGCTGCGCTGGCAATCTGTATGCGCTGACCGACCTGTGCCGCCTGCTGTGGGCCGAGCGCACGCTGGCCGAAGGCGCCGGGTGCGTGGTGTGGGCCGATGCCGATGTGCTGGTGTTCGAGCCGCAGCGGCTGCGCTGGCCGGCAGGGCAGGGCCATGGCTTTGCGCGTGAGCTGTTCCTGCCGGTGGACGGCCAGGGCCGCACCGGGCCGCCGCAACACGGCATCAACAATGCGCTGATGGGCTTCGAGGCCGGCGACCCGGTGCTGGCCGATTACCGCGCGGCCTGCGAGCAGGCCCTGCGCAGCGCACCGGCAGGGCCCTTGCCGCGCACCGCGCTGGGCCCGGCGCTGTTGGCGGCGCTGGGCCGCGCGCGGCCGCTGCAGGTCATCGAGGGGGTGGGTCTGTTCACGCTGGCGCAGATGCAGGCCATTGCGCAAGGGCCCGGGCAGGCCGACGGCCAGGCCCTGCTGGCCGCCACGCTGCAGCACAGCCACTCGGCACCGGCCGCGGCCAACCTGTGCCACTTCCTGCGCAATGCCACGCCGCCGGCGCAGCGGCCGGGCTTCGATGCGCTGTACGGCCTGGCCGTGCAGCGCCTGCTGGCCCACGGCGCGGCTGCGCTGGGGGCGGGCCCGGCCTGACTCAGGCCGCCAGACTCAGGCCCGCCGGGCCGCCCCAGGGGCCTGAGCGCCCCCTCGGGGGGCAGGAGCGCAGCGACGTGGGGGCTTGCCTCAGGCCGCCGGAAGCGCCGCGCGGCGCATGGCGGCTTCCTCCTGCACGATCCACTGCTTGAGCTTCTCGACGTGCTCGGCCTCTTCCTTGACGAACTCCCGGGCCACGGCGCGGATCTGCTCGTCCTTGGTGGTGTGGGCGATGGCGTAATAGAACTCGTAGCCGCGGCGCTCGCCCTGCAGCGCGGCCTTCAGCGCATCCAGGCGGCGCAGCGCGGGGTCGCCTTCCCACAGCGTGGTCTTCTCGGGCGTGGTGTTGTCGGGCCAGGCCGAGCTGGCGGGCAGTGCCAGCACCGCCTGGTAGCGCGTGCACTTGGCCTTGGCTTCCTCCAGGTGCAGGCGTGAGTAGCCGGCCAGCTGGCTGAACAGCGCGGCCACGTCGGCATTGCCGGCCTCGCCCATGGCCTGGGCCAGCTGCTCGAAGTGCACCGCGGCGTCTTCTTCCACCTTGACCGCATAGCTCAGGAACTGGTCCAGCGTCTGGATGCCCACGCCGCCCTTGTAGATGGCGGCGGCGATCGACAGCGCCGGGCCCTTGGCCGGCAGCGTGACATCGCCTTCGAACTCGACCGCGATGTCCTCGTCGCGCACGAAGCACTGGCAGGCCAGGCGGTGCAGCGGCGGCATGTCATTGACCTCGGCGTCCATGATCTCCTGCTTGGTGATCTTGCCCAGCTGCTTGAGCATCTCCTTTTCCTTCTCGGTCATCGCCACGCCGTAGCGCACGCCGGCGCGGTAGTGCTTGACCTGCACCAGGCAGGAGCCGCACTCGCCGTCCTGGCAGTCGAAGGGGATCGGGATGTGGTGCGCCTTGGCCAGCGCCAGCAGCGTGCCGCGCTCGCCGGCCACGGCGTACACGGTGACGTCGCGCGGCATCAGGGGTGAAGAGAAAGTGACATTGGCCATGGTGCGGCCTCCTGTGAACAGGGTTGAGGGAAAGCGTGCAGCGCAACTGCCGTGCCTTGCCAGGCCCGCATGGCCCAACGCCTGCGCGACGCGGCACCTGCCTGGTGCGCAGGCTGGCCGACGTGTCGAAACCACTCGTGCAGGCCGCGGTTCAGGCTTGATGGCCGTCAACAGGCAAGCCGATCCGGCACGCGCCGGCGGCCTGTTTGGCCCGCCCATCGGCCCGGGCTTGCGCCGCATCAAGCCGCGTGCGGCCAGCGGTGTTTGCGGCGCGTCTCATGCTTGTCTGCAGCGCATGGGTGCCCCATGCGCGGGCTGAGGCACCACGCTTGTCGGGTTGGCCACAAGGCCAGCGCTGAAGCGCCTGTCGCGGCTGTCGCATTTGGCGTGCAGCCGACGCCATGCCCGCCCGCACAACGCCAGGAGATGCAGCCCATGGACACCGTCGAGACCTTTCTGGCCCACACCATCCGACTGGAGCAGGAGGCGGCGCGGCGCTTCGAGCAACTGGCCGATGCCATGCAGACCAGCGGCAACCAGGCGGTTGGCCAGCTGTTCGACCGGCTGGCGCATTTCTCGCGCCTGCACCTGGCCGAGGCGCGTGCACGCGCCGGCTTTCGCGAGGTGCCCGAACTGGGCGCCGACGATTACCAGTGGCCCGACATCGAAAGCCCCGAAACCGCCGCCATCTGGGCCGCCGATCCGCTGCTGGGCTGCGGCGAGGCGCTGGAGGTGGCGCTGGCCGCTGAATCCGCCGGCCTGGCCTACTACCAGCAGATCCTGGCCGAGACCACCGATCCCGAGATCCGCCGCTTTGCCGAGGAGTTCGTGGCCGAGGAAGGCCAGCATGTCACCGAGCTGCAGCGCTGGCTGGCGCTGCACCGCGCGGGCCAGCCGCTGCCGCTGGAACCGGGCGGCGCCAAGGGCGCATCGCGCGGCTGATCGCCAGCAGCCGGCCAGCCCGGCTTGACGCAAAGCAAGCACAAAACGCCAAATCCGACCATCGGCGTCGGGTGCGCGCGCGGCGCATGCTGCAGCGCATGAACACCGCCGTTTCCCCCTCATCCCCTGCGGTGGCCCAGGCGGCCGCCGCGTTGCCGCCGGCCGAGATCTTTCGCCCGGCCTGCATCCGCGGCCTGGTGCGCCAGGCCATCACGCCAGCCTTCAGCGAGCAGCTGGGCCTGGCGCTGGGCTCCGAAGCCCGGGCCCGCGGCTTCGGCAAGATGGTGGTGGCGCGCGATGGCCGGCTGCTGTCGCAGGATTACGCGGCCATGCTGATGGCCGGGCTCAACGATGCCGGCATCGACGTCATCGATCTCGGCCTGGTGCCCATCGGCGTGATGCAGTGGCTGGCGCAGCAGCAGGCCCACGGCTGCGGCGTGATGGTCACCGGCGGGCGCAGCGCGGCGGCCTGGGACGGTTTCAAGCCCATGTTGGGCGGCGTGCCGCTGGATGCCACCGACTTGGCGGCGCTGCAGGCGCGCATCGCGGCGCAGGATTTCGCCAAGGGCTCGGGCGAGTTCGACCGCGAGAGCTTCAACGAGGCCTACATCGACGCGGTGGCGGCCAACATCTGCCTGGCGCGGCCGGTGAAGCTGGTGCTGGACCACGGCAACGGCGCCACCGCCGTGCTGGCCACCGAGCTGTTCACGCGCCTGGGCTGCACGGTGCACGAGCTGTGGCCGCAGGTGGACGGCAACTTTCCGAACCACTTTCCCGACCCCACCCAGGCCGACAGCCTGGTGGACGTGGTGTCGGTGCAGCGCAGCAGCAGCCAGGGTGAGCTGGGCATCGTGTTCAGCTGCGACGGCGCGGGCCTGGGCGTGGTGGACATGCGCGGCTACCCGGTCGATCCCGACCGCGTGCTGATGCTGCTGGCCGCCGACCTGCTGGCCCAGCAGCCCGGCGCCGGCGTGGTGGCCGATGCGCGCGCGAGCGAGCGCGTGGGCGCGCTGGTGCAGGCCCGGGGCGGCAGCCTGGCGCTGGCGCCGGTGGGCCATGCCGCGGTGGAACAGGCGCTGCGCGCGCGCGGCGCCGCCCTGGCCGGCGACCTGGCCGGCCACTACTTCTTTGCCGACCGCTGGCATGGCCATGACGACGCGCTGTATGCCGCCGCGCGCCTGGTGGAGGCGCTGTCGCGCCTGCCCGATGCGGCGGCGTCGTCGGCCGCGCTGGCCGGCCTGCCCAAGGCGCAGGCGCCGGCCGAGTGGCGCATCAAAGCCGAGCCCGGCGTGGCCGAGGCCCTGGTGGCGGCGCTGATCGACCAAGGCCTGGAAGACGGCCAGCTCAGCAGCCTGGAGGGCGTGCAGGGCCGCTACGGCCTGCGCGTGCTGTGGCCCGATGCGCTGTGCGTGGCGCGCAGCACCACCACGGCCACCGGCCTGGCCATCCGCTTCGAGGCCGCCACGCCGGCCGCGCTGCAGCAGGCGCAGGCGCGCTTCAAGGCGGCGTTCGCGGCGGTGCGGCCGGGGGCGGCATTGCCGTTCTAGCAAGCGCCCGGCCGGGCGGGTGTCCGGCCCGTGCTGCCCCTGCGGCCCTGCGGCCTTCGGCCGAGGCACGTTCCTCGCTTGCGCCCCTCGATCCACGACCCGCACCCCCACCCACATGCCCAACGCCCTGGCCCAGGCCACCTCGCCCTATCTGCTGCAGCATGCCGAGCAGCCGGTGCACTGGCAGCCCTGGGGTCCGGCGGCGCTGGCCGAGGCGGCGCAGCGCAACGTGCCCATCCTGCTGTCGATCGGCTATGCCGCCTGCCACTGGTGCCATGTGATGGCGCACGAATCCTTCGACGACGCCGACACCGCGGCGCTGATGAACGAGGGTTTCGTGTGCATCAAGGTCGACCGCGAGCAGCGGCCCGACCTGGACCAGCTCTACCAATCCACCCACCTGCTGCTGGCCAAGCGCGGCGGCGGCTGGCCGTTGACGGTGTTTCTGTCGCCCGGCGGCGTGCCCTTCCACAGCGGCACCTACTACCCGGCCGTGGCCAGCCATGGCCGGCCGGCCTTCACCGCGGTGCTGCATTCGGTGCGCGAGGCATGGGCCGGCCAGCGCGAGGCCATTGCCACGCAGGATGCCGCGGTGCTGGCCGCCCTGGCGCGGCGCGAGCCGGCCGCCGCGGCCACGGGTGAGCTGGCCGAGCGCCAGCGGGCGGCGCTGGCTGGCAGCGTGCAGCAGGCGGCGCGCCAGGTGCTGGCCGAGGCCTTTGATGCGGTGCATGGCGGCTTTGGCCAGGCGCCGAAGTTTCCGCACCCCACCGATCTGGCCTGGCTGCTGGAACGCGGCATCGCCGAGGGCGACGCGGCCGCCCGCGACATGGCGCTGCAGACGCTGCGCGCGATGGTGCACGGCGGCCTGTACGACCAGCTGGGCGGCGGCTTCTTCCGCTACAGCACCGATGCGCAGTGGCGGCTGCCGCACTTCGAGAAGATGCTCAACGACAACGGCCTGCTGCTGGCGCTGTACGCCGATGCCGTGGCGCTGACCGGCGAGCCGGCCTTCGGCCGCGCGGTGGAGCAGACGGTGGACTGGCTGCTCAGCGACATGGCCCTGCCCGGCGGCGGCTTTGCCAGCGCGCTGGACGCCGACGCGCCCGATGGCCAGGAGGGCGGCCACTACCTGTGGACCGCCGCCGAGCTGCGCGAGGCCCTCACGCCGCTCGAATGGGATGTGGCCACCGCGCACTGGAACCTGCTGGCCACGCCCGATGTGGACGGCCGGCTGTGGCACCTGCGGGTGGAGCGCGACAGCGCCGCACTGGCCGCCACCTTCCGCCAGCCCCGCAGCGCGCTGGAGCAGGTGATCAGCGGCGCACGCGGCAAGCTGCTGGCACTGCGCCAGAAACGCCCCGCACCGGGCCGCGATGCGCAGTGCCTGAGCGCCTGGAACGCGCTGGCCGCCAGCGGCCTGCTGCGCGCCGCCGCGGTGGCCCGGCGACCCGACTGGGTGGTGGCGGCGCGCGCCGCGCTGACGCACATCCGCACCGCGCGCTGGCATGTGGTGCCGGACGATGGCGAAGGCGACAACGCAGGCCGGCCACGGCTGTGGTCGGCTGCGTTGGCCGGGCCAGGCGCAGCGCCCGCGCTGCCGCCGCTGCCGGCCCTGCTGGACGACCACGCCCTGCTGCTGGAAGCCGCGCTGGCGCTGCTGCAGGCCGACTTCCGGCTTGACGAGCTGCGCTGGGCGCAAGGCCTGGCCGAGGCGCTGCTGGCGCACTTCGAGGATGCGCAGGGCGGCGGCTTCTGGCTCACCGCGCACGACCATGAGGCGCTGGTCCACCGCCACAAGCCGCTGGCCGACACCGCCCTGCCCAGCGGCAACGGCAGCGCCATCTGGGCCTGCTGCGCCTGGGCCAGCTGCTGGGCGAGCCGCGCTACCTGCAGGCCGCGCGGCGCGCGCTGGCGGCGCTGGCGCCCACGCTGGCGCAGCAGCCCGGCATCAGCAGCAAGCTGCTGCAGGCAGCGCTGGAAATGCAGCACCCGCCCACCACGGTGCTGCTGCGTGGCCCACAGGCCGCCGCCTGGCGCGACGATCTGCTGGCGCGGCCGCTGCCGCACACGCTGGTGCTGGCGCTGCCGGCCGGCCTGGGCGTGGCGCAAGGCCTGCCCGCCGTGCTGGCGCATGCCGAGCCGCCGGCCGGCCACACGCAGGCCTGGGTGTGCGCCGGCACCGAGTGCCAGCCGCCGGTGGACAGCCTGGCGGCGCTGCAGCGGGCCCTGGGCCTGGCCTCAGTGGCGCAGCCGGCCTGAGCGGGCTGCGCTAAAACGCCGGCGCCACCACCGGCGCGCCGAACTCGCGGCCCACCAGCTGCATCACGCGCAGAAAGCTCTGGCGCTGCGGCTGCGGCAGGTGATCCAGCGGCACCTGGCCGTGGGCATCACAGGGGAAGGCATAGGCGCGGCCAGGATCGAACAGCGAGCCAAAGCGCAGCTCGAAACGCGCGTCGCTGGTGGCGAGGGAATCGGCATTCATGACAGGTCCGGGATGGTGACGGCTGGATGCCAGAACAGCATGCAAGGCCCGTGCCGTTGCGCCCCGCCGGTGCACGGGCCGGCGCCGGGGCCGCGACACGCTGCACGAAGCGCACAAACCCGACACAGGCGGTCAGCGGCGCATCGCGGCGCAGGGGTCGCCGCGCTGCGGCGCGGGCGTGGACCAGCGGTGGGTGTAAAGCCCGCCGTCGGCAACCTCCCCAGCGGCACCGGCGGCGGCGCGGGCCGGCACCGCATCGACAAAACCCACCGCCAGCACCCGCAGGCCGGGCGCAGCCTGGGCCAGCAGCTGCGGCACGCCCAGGTCGCGCCGCACATGGCCGTTGCCGGCCACCAGCACCGCCGGGCGGGCGCCGCCGGCATGGGCCTGCAGCAGGGCCTGGGCCATCGCGGCATCGCGCAGGCGCTGCGCAGCGCGCATGGCGGGCACGCGGCTGGCCGGCAGCTGGCCGCAGTGGCTGTCCAGCAGGTCTTGATCGAGCCGGGCCTGGGCCGCGGGCGCCAGCGGCGCGGCGCGCAGCAGCGGCCGCAGCGCCTCGGGCCAGGCGGCCTCGCCGTCGCGCGCCACCTGGCGCACCTGCTCGCGCGGCAGGTTGCCGCCTTGCAGCGGCAGGCCGGCAGCCTGCACCGCCTCGAACAAGGGCGCATGCAGCGGCCAGGCCCAGCCCTGGGCCTCGAAGCCGGCTGCCTGCAGCGCCGGCAGCAGGGCCGCGCCGCGCGCGCCGGGCTGCACCTGGCGGCCGGCAGCCAGGTGCTCGGCCACCACCACCGCGCGGCTGCCGCGCAGCGCCGCCAGCAGCTCGCCGCGCCGCTGGTGGTGGCGCGGGTTGTCGTGCAGCTCGCCCAGCAGCACCACATCGGCCTGGCGCATGGCCTGCAGCAGCTGGGCCGGGGCGATGGGCTGCGCGCCGGCCCACAACTGCTCGTCGGGTGGCAGCGCGGGCGCGCCGGCCGGCGGGGCAGCGGGCGCCG
>CAYPDO010000069.1:0-12639 GCA_964409495.1 uncultured Bordetella sp. | reverse complement strand
GCTCTACGTCTGCTACGACAACGAGGCCTACATGAACACCGGCGTGCAGCGCAGCAGCGCCACGCCGCCGGCCGCGCGCACGGCCACCACGCAGGCGCTGGGCGATCAACCCGGCGCGGTGTTCGGCCAGGGCAAGAACCTGCCGCTGATCGCCATGGCGCATGAAATCCCGTATGTGGCCACCGCCACCGTGGCCGATCTGCATGATCTGGAGGCCAAGGTTGAACGCGCGATGGCCATCCGCGGCGCGCGTTACCTGCACATCCTGGTGCCGTGCCCGCTGGGCTGGGGCGCGGCCAGCCACGACACCATCCGCCTGGCGCGGCTGGCGCGCGAGAGCGGGCTGTTTCCGGTGTTCGAGGCCGAGCATGGCGAGGTCACGGCGGTGCACAAGATCCGCCACCGTGTGCCGGTGGTCGACTACCTGAAACCACAGAAGCGCTTTGCCCACCTGTTCGCGCATGGCGGCCAGGCCGGCCACCCCGAGATGCTGGCGCACATCCAGGCCGACGCCGACCGCAACATCCGGCGCTTCGGCCTGCTGGACGAAGCCCAGGGAGCCTGACCATGCACAAGCCGTTTGCCATCACGCTCGATCCCGGCAGCTCGCTGGCCAACCACACCGGCAGCTGGCGCAGCCAGCGCCCGGTGTATGCCAAGCACCTGCCGCCCTGCAATGCCCAGTGCCCGGCCGGAGAAGACATCCAGGGCTGGCTGTTCCACGCCGAAAACGGCGACTACGAGGCCGCCTGGCGCCACCTCACGCGCGACAACCCCTTCCCGGCCACCATGGGCCGGGTGTGCTATCACAGCTGTGAAGCGGCCTGCAACCGCGGCAAGCTCGATGCCGCCGTGGGCATCAACGCGGTCGAGCGCTTTCTGGGCGACGAGGCCATCGCCCGCGGCTGGGCCTTCACGCCGCCGGCACAAGAGACCGGCCAGCATGTGCTGGTGGTCGGTGCCGGGCCCTCGGGCATGTCGGCGGCCTACCACCTGCGGCGCCTGGGCCACCGCGTCACGGTCAAGGAAGCCGGCCCGCTGATGGGCGGCATGATGCGCTTCGGCATCCCGCGCTACCGCCTGCCGCGCGAGGTGCTGGAAGCCGAGATGCAGCGCATCGTGGCCATGGGCGTCACGGTGCAGTGCAACAGCCGCGTGGCCGATCTGCAGGCCGCGATGGCCGGTTTCGATGCCACCTTCCTGGCCGTGGGCGCGCACATCGCCAAGCGCGCCTTCATCCCGGCCAAGGATTCGGCGCGCATCCTGGATGCGGTGAGCGTGCTGCGCTCGATGGAAGGCGACGACAAGCCGCTGCTGGGACAGCGCGTGGCGGTGTACGGCGGCGGCAACACTGCCATCGACGTGGCCCGCACCGCGCGCCGGCTCGGCGCCACCGAGGCGGTGATCGTCTACCGCCGCACGCGCGGCCAGATGCCGGCACATGACTTCGAGGTGGAAGAGGCGCTGCAGGAAGGCGTGCAGGTGAAGTGGCTGTCCACCATCTCGCAGGCCGCTGGCGACACGCTGACCATCGAGAAGATGGTGCTCGATGCCGACGGCCGGCCGCAGCCCACCGGTGAGTTCGAGACGCTGCAGGCCGATTCGCTGGTGCTGGCGCTGGGGCAGGACGTCGACCTCAGCCTGCTGGATGGCGTGCCGGGCCTGGCCCTGCACGATGGCGTGGTGCAGGTCGATCCGGCCACGCTGATGACCGGCCGCGCCGGGCTGTTTGCCGGTGGCGACATGGTGCCGGCCGAGCGCAACGTCACCGTCGCGGTGGGCCATGGCAAGAAGGCCGCGCGCCACATCGACGCCTGGCTGCGCCAGGCCCAGCGGCCGGCCGTGGCCAAGCATGCAGTGGCCAGCTTCGAGCGCCTGAACCCCTGGTACTACAGCGATGCGCCGGCGATGCTGCGCCCGCAGCTCGACGCCGCGCGCCGCACCAGCAGCTTCGACGAGGTGCAGGGCGGGCTCACCGAGGCCAATGCGCTGTTCGAGGCGCGGCGATGCCTGAGCTGTGGCAACTGCTTCGAGTGCGACAACTGCTACGGCGTGTGTCCCGACAATGCCGTGCTCAAGCTGGGGCCGGGCCAGGGCTTCCAGATCCGGCTTGACTACTGCAAGGGCTGCGGCATGTGCGCCGCCGAATGCCCCTGCGGCGCGATCGACATGACGCCCGAAGCCTAGGCATCTGCCTGCTGCGCGGGCACATGGCGGCCCTGCGCGACTCGCCGTACGGGTGTACGGCTGCGTTGCTCGAACCACCCTGAGCCCGCTCGCGACGGCAGCTGCCCAGGCGTCGACACCACAGGTTCAAGCCAGAATCGAGGCAATGAACGGTCTCGACGCTTTCCTCGATCTCTTTCAGTCGCTGCTGCACCCCACGGCCCTGGCCGAACTGGGCGTGCTGGCCGCCTGCCTGGGCCTGGCCTGGCTGGTGGTGCGGCTCACGCGGCCGTCCAGCGGGCCAGGCATTTTGTACGGTGAGCGCGGCTTCGATGGCGTGCTGTTTCCGCTGCTGGCGCTGTCGCTGGCCCAGGGCGCGCGCCTGGTTGCGCTGGCGCACAAGCTGCCGATCGCGGTGTTCCATGTGGCGGTGCCCATGCTGGCCAGCCTGGCGGTGATCCGCATCGCGGTGCGGGTGCTGCATGCCGCGTTTCCGAATTCGCCGCTGGTGCGCGCGCTCGAGCGCACCATCAGCTGGGGCGTGTGGGCGGTGCTGGTGCTGTGGATCACCGGCCTGCTGCCCATCCTGCTCAGCGAGATGGAGGCCGTGAGCTGGAAGATCGGCGGCGCGCCGGTCACGCTGCGCAGCCTGGTGGAGGGCGCGCTCACCGCCGCGGCGGTGCTGGTGGCGGTGCTGTGGCTGTCGGCCTCGATCGAGTCCCGGCTGATGGGCGCCAGCGGCGTGAACCTCAGCGTGCGCAAGATCGCTGCCAACGCCACGCGCGCCGGCCTGCTGCTGATCGGCCTGCTGATGGCCATGTCGGCGGCCGGCATCCCGCTGGGCGCGCTGGGCGTGCTGGGCGGCGCGGTGGGCGTGGGCATCGGCCTGGGCCTGCAGAAGCTGGCGGCCAACTACGTGTCGGGCTTCGTGATCCTGGCCGAGCGCTCGCTGCGCATCGGCGACGTGGTGCGGGTCGACAACTTCGAGGGCCGCATCACCGACATCAGCACCCGCTACACCGTGATCCGCGCCGCCAACGGCCGCGAATCCATCGTGCCCAACGAGATGATGATCACCCAGCGGGTCGAGAACTGCTCGTTTGCCGACCCCAAGGTGGCGCTCACCACCCTGGTGCAGGTGGCCTACGGCAGCGATCTGGAGGTGTTGATGCCGCAGCTGGTGCGCGCCATGGCCAGCGTGCCGCGCGTGCTGCACGACCCCATGCCCTCGGTGCAGCTGAGCGCCTTTGCCGCCGACGGCCTGGAGCTCACGCTGGTGTTCTGGATCGGCGACATGGAAAACGGCCAGGGCAATGTGCGCAGCGATGTCAACCTGGCGGTGCTGGGCATGCTGGGCACGCTGGGCGTCGAGATCCCGTTTCCGCAGCGTGTGGTGCGGGCCTTGCCGGCCGGGGCGCCGCCGGCCGCCGGCCTGCTCAACGGATGAAGCGCCCGCCCGGCCCGACGATGGTGCTGTCCACGTAGCTCGAGCCATGGTGGTTGCTGGGCGAGAAGCTCAGCGTGTAGCCGCCCAGGTCGACGCGGTTCATGCCCTCCAGCGTGGCCACCAGCCGGGCGGGCGTCACGCCGCGGCCGGCGCGCTTGAGCGCCTCGAGCAGGATGCGCAGGTTCAGATAGCCGTAGAAGTGCTCGTAGTCGGCGGGCGTGCCGGCGCGGCTGCTGGCGGCGCTGAAGTCGCGCACCAGCGCGTCCTGGCTGCGCCAGGGCGGCGGGATCACCTGGGTGATGGCCAGGCCGCGTGCGTCGTCGCCGATGGCCTCGATCAAGGCCTTGGCATTGGCGATCGAGATGGCGTAGATCGGCGCGGCCACGCTCTGCCGCGCGGCCTTGATGAAGGGCACGATGGACGGGCCGAAGGCCATCAGGATCACCGCCTGCGGCCGGGCCTCGGCCAGGCTGGCGGCGGCCGCCGCGGCATTGCTGCCATCGGGCTCCAGCGGCGCGCGCGCCACCAGCTGCATGCCCAGCTCGCGCACGGCCTCGTCCACCACCGGGCGCATCAGCTGGCCGAAGGCGGCGTTCTGGTAGACCAGGGCCACACGGTCGCGCTGCAGCGTCTTCTGGTTGCGCAGCATGTGCAGCACCTCGTCGCGGTAGCTGGCCATGGTGGTGAAGAAATACGGATGCTGCTGCACGCGCAGCGAGGGCGAGCCGCCGTAGATGCCCACCAGCGGCACCTGGCGCTCGGCCAGCAGCGGCAGCACGGCCGCCACATGCGGCGTGCTGGCCAGGCCGAACAGCGCGGTGATGCGATCGCGCTCGATCAGCTGGCGCACATTGGCCACGCAGCGCCTGGTGTCGTAGCCGTCGTCCAGCGTGATCAGCTGCACCGGCCGGCCGGCCACGCCGCCGCGGGCGTTGAACTGCGTCAGCGCCAGGCGCTGGCCCTGCAGCACGCCGGTGAAGGTGGGTGCCAGCGGGCCGCTGAGGTGGGCGCTCTGGCCCAGCACCACCGGTTCAAGCCGGCCGGGCGCGGCCGATGCCGCGGCCGCCGCGGGCGTCTGGGCCTGCACGGCCGGGGCCAGCGCGGCGGCCCCGAGGGCCAGCCAATGACGGCGGGAGAGTGACTGCGACATCGGACCACCTGCAAGCGGCCAGACGGCGACCGCACGGGGCGCGACTGTCGTGCAGGCAGCGGCGACTGTCCAATCCGGACTTGCCCGCGAACCCTGCCCGACCCCGCGCTTGCGGGGCCGAAGTGTTGTATCTCAGCCGCCGGCGGGTGTGCGCGCGGCGGCCGCCGTGCCCGTGCTGGAGACCACCGGTGCCTGGCCCGGCGTCAGCGTGGCCAGGTAGTGCTGCAGCGCCGCGGTGTCCACCTCGTTCATCTGCTGCAGCGACTCGAAGGGCATCACCCGGATCACCGAGCCATCGGCGCGCCGGCCGCTGCGGAACATGGCGCGCAGGCGCTGCGCATCGGTGTAGTGGGTGGCCATCACGCCACCGGGCACCTGGCGCAGGTCTGGCGCGGCGGGCCAGTCGGGCGGCGCGCCGGGGATGCGGCCGCCGGCCAGCTGCGGGCCGTGGCAGCCGATGCACATGGCGGCCACATAGCGGCCATGGGCCAGGTTCACGCCCTCGGGCACCGGCTGGGCCGGCGGCAGCTGGTGGTCGATCAGCGCCGCCGCATCGGGCACCAGGCCGAAGCCGTAGAGCACGCGCGCCGGCAGCGGCAGCTTCACCTCGGCGGCGCCGCCCGGCACCGGCGGCAGGGCGCGCACATGGGCCACCAGCGCGCCCAGGTCGGCATCGGTGAGGCGGGCGTAGTCCTGGCTGGGCATGATGCGCAGCGGCCGGCCGTCGGGCCGGATGCCGTGGCGCAGCGCGCGCTCCCAGTCGGCCACGCGGTACGCGGTGACCACGCTGCCCGGCCCGGGCGAGATGTTGGGGCCCTTGATGCGCAGCGACCCCTGGTCCACCAGGGTGCGGCCGGCGCCGTCGGCACCGTGGCAATCCACGCAGCCGCGGCTGGCGTACAGGTAGCGGCCGCGTGCCAGTGCGGCGGCATCGGTGGGCAGGGTCAGTGTGTGCAGCGGAACGTCCAGGCGGCGGTTCATGCGCTCGTCGGCCATCTGCAGGCCGGCGATCACGGCCGTGCCGGCCAGCATGCCGAGTGCGACGGTGGCCAGCAGGCCACGGTGGATCCAGCGGTTCATCGGAGCTGTCTTTCGCAGGAGGGTGGGAAGAAGGGAGGCTCAGCGTGCAGCCGGCAGCGCGCCGGCCGACTGCAGCCGCGCCGCGATGGCGGCCCAGCGCGTGGCGCCCACCCGGCCCTGCACGGCCATCGCGCCGGCCAGCCAGGCCTCGGGCGCGCCGTCGTCGCGGTGGGCCAGCAGCAGCGCGGCCAGCTCGTCGGGGTTCAGGCCATCGGCCAGGCGCTGCAGCAGATCCAGCCGCTGCCAGCGCGCCAGGCTGGCCAGGGCCAGGCGCTGCAGGGCGTGCAGCGCGGCGCCGTCGACATGTGCCTGGAACGGTGGCGCCAGGGCCTGGGCCTCGTGCGCCATGTGGTGCAGCTGCTGTGCGGTGTGCTGCGCGAAGGCCTGGTACAGGCGGTCAAGCAGGGCTGCGCGTGCCGCGGGTTCGCCGCAGGCGCCGGCATCGCCGGCCAGTGCCAGCAGCGCAGCGGCGTGCTGCGCCGCCTCGGCGGCCGCGTGCGCGGCACCGGCGGTCAGGCCGGGCTGGTGCGCTTCGAGTGCCGGGTACAGGTGCTCGGCGGCCAGGCGCTGCTGCAGGGCCTGGTGGTCCAGCAGCGCGCGCAGTTCACGCACGGTGGCCTGCACCTGGGCATCGTCATGAGGGTCCAGCGTGCCCAGGCGCTGCAGCAGGGCCGCCAGGGCATGGCGCAGCGCCTTGTGCGCATGGGCCCAGGGGAGAGGGTGCGGCAGCGCGGCGGCGGCGCTGGCGGCGGTGGGTGGTTGGGGCGATGGCATGGCCGCCAGTGTGGGCGGCGGCCCCCGGGGGCACATCGCCCACAGGAGCCATCCGTCGGGCCATGGCCCGGGCCGGTGTCAGCCGGCCGGCGCTGCGGCCCGCGTGATGCAGTGCACGCCGCTCAAGCTTTCCCTACAGATAGAGATGTGACGGCCCTGCGTTTGCCGCCCGACATGACCGATACCGAAGAGGTTGCCGCCCCGCGTGCCTTGGCACCGGACTGTGTCCACCCACTTGATGCCGCAAGCCTCCCATGAAGTCTGTCCGCTTCCAATTGCTGTTGCTGGTCGGCGCAGGCCTGTTCGCCTGCCTGGTGCTCACCGGCATCACCCGCGTGTTCGAAGCCCGGGCCGAGCGGGCCACGGCGTCGGCGCTGTGGTCCAAGGACCTGCTGGCCGACGTGCTGCCGCCGCCGCTTTACCTGGTGGAGCTGCGCCTGCTGCTGTCGCAGGTGGTGGAGGGCACGCTGCCGCACGAGCAGGCCGAGCGCGAGGTGCAGCGCATGGGCCAGGAGTTCGAGGCCCGGCTGGCGCACTGGAAGGACAACCCGATGCCTGCGGTGCAGGCCCAGCTGATGGGGCGGCATGCCGAGACCGGGCGCCAGCTGCTGAAGCTGGCGCCCGCCGTCATCCAGGCGTCGGCCTCGGCCGACGATGCCCGGCTGGCCCTGGCGCTGGCGGCGGCGCATGCCGCCTACCTGCAGCACCGTGCGGCGGTGGAGGTCACGGTCAAGGGCTCGATCCAGGTGGGCGATGCGGCGCTGGCCGATCTGGCGGCGCGCCAGGCCATGAGCCACCGCATGCAGGCCGTGGCCCTGGTCGGCGCCGCCGGCCTGCTGCTGGCGCTGGGCGGTGCCATCACCCGCGCCATCTGGCGCAGCACCGGCGGCGAGCCCGCCGCCGCGGCGGCGGTGGCCCAGGCCGTGGCCGAGGGCAACCTGACGGTGCAGGTGCCGGTCAGGCCGGGCGACAGCACCAGCACCATGGCGGCGCTGCAGCGCATGTGCGCCGAGCTCAACGCCATCGTGGCCAGCGTGCGCCGCAGCAGCGAGCAGATCGCCACCGGTGCGCAGCAGATCGCCAGCGGCAACCAGGACCTGAGCGCGCGCTCCGTGCGCCAGGCCGCCAACCTGCAGCAGACTGCCACGGCGATGGACGAGTTCTCGGGCACGGTGCAACACACCGCCGATGCCGCGGTGCAGGTCACCGAGCTGTCGCGCCAGGCCAGCGCCGTGGCGGCCCGTGGCGCCAGCGTGATGCAGGGCGTGGTCAGCACGATGGAGGAGATCTCCACCAGCTCGCGCCGCATCGCCGAGATCACCACCGTGATCGATGGCATCGCCTTCCAGACCAACATCCTGGCGCTGAACGCAGCGGTGGAGGCGGCCCGCGCCGGCGAACAGGGCCGCGGCTTTGCCGTGGTGGCCGCCGAGGTGCGGGCCCTGGCCCAGCGCTCGGCCGCCGCCGCGCGCGAGATCAGCGACCTCATCGGCACCAGCGTCGAGCGGGTGTCCAGCGGCTCGCAGCAGGTCAGCCTGGCAGGCCAGACCATGGGCGACATCGTGCAGCAGGTGCAGCGCGTGTCCGCGCTGATCGCCGAGATCGACAACGCCACGCGCGAGCAGACCTGCGGCATCGGCCTGGTCAGCGGCGCGGTCACCGAGCTGGACGCGGCCACCCAGCAGAACACCGCGCTGGTGGAACAGTCGGCCGCCGCCGCCGCGCTGCTGCGCGACCAGGCCCAGAGCCTGGTGCAGGCGGTGCGCACCTTCCGCACCGTCGACAGCGCAGCCGGCTGAGCGCGGCGCGGCCGGCCCGCGGGCCGGGATTCAGCGCCGGCCGTGGTCGCGCCACCAGGCCGCCGCCTGGCCACGGCTGGCCACGCCCAGCTTGCCCAGCACATTGGCCACGTGGCGCTTGACGGTGTGCGGGCTCAGGTCGAAGGCGCGGGCGATCAGCTTGTTGCTGTCGCCGGCGGCGATGCGCTGCAGCACCTCCACCTCGCGCGGGCTCAGGCCGGCCGCGCCGGCGGCAGCGGCATCGGCCGGGCTGGCGGTGAACCTGTCCTCGTCGTCGTCGTCGTCGAATGCGTCAGCAGGGGGAGTGCCAGGCATGCCGCCGGACGTGTTGTCGATCACGCCGTGGTCGGCAGCGCCGGCACCGGCCAGCCCCTGGTGGGCGGCGCGGCCCAGCGACAGCTGCGCCCAGCGGGCCAGCGGCTCCACCAGCGCCCGCGGCAGGCGCGCCTGCAGCGCCGGGTCGCCCAGCGCGGCCAGCGGCGTGCGTGCGAACAGCAGGCCGCCGGGGCCCTGCTCGCGCCGGGCGCGGGCGATGGCCGGCGCCAGCATGGCCGCCGCCTCGTCGTCGCGGCCGGCACGCAGCAGGCCCAGCGTGAGCCACAGCCGCAGCTCGGCGGCCTGGCCCAGCACGTCGATCTGCTCCTCGTGCGCCAGCGCCGCCTGCCACAGCGCCAGGGCCTCGTCGGGCCGGCCTTCCAGCCAGGCCAGGTGGCCGGGCAGGGCCAGCTGCGGCCGCGCGCGGGCGGCCAGCGCGCGGGCGCTGGGCGCCACCGCCGAGGGGTCGAGCGCGGCCAGGCACTCGCGCAGCAGCGGCGCGTCGCCACACACCACGGCCACCCGCGCCGACAGGAACACCGCCTGCCAGGCCGACCAGGCATTGCCGTGGTCGACGTGGCGCTGCAGCGGAAAGCGGGCCAGCTCCAGCGCGGCATCGTGGCGGCCGCGCAGCGCATGCATCAGCGCCTGCTGCTGGCGCACCATGCGGCGCACATTGATCGGGTCGCCCACCCAGCGGCAGTCGTCGTCGGCATTGGCGACCAGCACGTCGGCCTCGTCGAGCCGGCCGGCCCAGGTGGCCAGCCAGGCCTCGGTGAGCCGGGCCACGGCGCTCAAGGCGGTGGGCGTGTCGCCGGTGAGGCGGCGCACGCCGGCGGCGTGGCGGCGCAGCGCGTCGGCGGTGTCGGGCAGACCGTGAAAGCGCGACAGCGGCGTGGCCATGTACCAGTACTCGATCTGCGGCGTGCGCTCGAGCAGGCGCAGCAGCTCGTCGAGCACCGGGCCCACGCGGTGCAGCGAGCCCATGTCCAGCGCATGCCAACCCGAGGCCACCAGGGCCAGGATGCGTGTCTCGTCGTCCAGCGTCTCGCGGCGCAGCGGGCCCAGCACGGCGGCGCCATCGTCCACGCGGCCCTGGGCATTCAGCGCCACGGCCAGGTAGGCACGGGCGCGTGGCTGCAGCGCATGGCCGGGGCCGGCCAGGGCCACGGCCTGCTCGGCGGCCTGCACCATGGCGGTGAAGTCCCAGCGCGCCCAGGCCAGCTGGGCGGCCATGATCAGCAGCGCCGGCGATTCGGCCCGCAGCGCCGGTGAAAACTGCGCCAGCAGGCGCTGCACCGTGTGCACCGCGCCTTCGGTGAGCCAGCGCCCGCCGTGCGCGGCCAGCACCTCGGCGGCGGCCTCGGGCGCATCGGCGCGCAGCAGCAGCGTGATGCGCTGCTGCGGGTCGGGCTCGGCTGCGGCGGCGCGGCGCAGCAGCTGCGGCACCCGCTCGGGCTGGCGCCGCACCAGGCACTGCGCCAGCGCCTGGCGGAACAGGTCGTGCAGGCGCAGCGTGCCGGCATCGCCGTCCACCGCGCTGGCAAACAGTCCGCGGCGCTCCACCTCGGCCAGCAGCGGTGCGGCGCGCGGGTTGCCGCTGACCTCGGCGCAGCGCGCCGGTTCCAGCTCGGGCAGCACCGAGACGGCCAGCAGGAATTCGCGCAGCTCGTCGTCGAGCTGGTCGATGACCTCGGCGGCGAGAAAGTCGAAGACATGGCGGTCGATGGCGCCGGGCGTGCTGCGCGCGCCGGCATTGAGCGCCAGGCGCAGGCCGGCCGGCCAGCCCTCGGTGCGCGCGTGCAGGCCGGCGGCGGCGGTCTCGTCCTGGCCCAGGCATTGCGCCAGCGCGCGCGCCTCGTCGGGCGAGAAGCGCAGCGCATCGAGGCGGAACTCGGCCAGCTCGCCCTGCGCGCGCAGCCGGGCCACCGGCAGCGCGGGCTCGTGGCGGGTGGTGACGGCCAGCGTCCAGCGCGGGCTCAGCCGCGTCACCAGGTGCGACAGGAAGGCCAGCGCCGGCGCATCGCTGAGGTGGTGCAGGTCGTCGAGCACGATCAGGCCATGCGGCGTGTCGCAGGCCTCCAGCGTGTTCAGCAGCTCGGCGCCGATCTGCGCCGGCGGCAGGCCGGCCTCGGCCATGGCCACCAGGGCCTCGGGCGCGATGCGCCAGGGCGGATCATGCGGCTCCAGCGCGGCGATCAGGCATTCCAGCAGGTGGGGCAGGTCGTCGCTGTCGTCGATGGCCACCCAGGCCAGTGCCTGCTCGGGCGCGCCGGCCGCCAGGCGCGCCGCCTGCTGGGCCAGCGCCGCGGTCTTGCCATAGCCGGCCGGCGCGCACACCAGCACCAGGCGCTGCGTGGCCAGGGCCTCGGCCAGCGCGGCCTGCAGCGCCGGGCGCTCGATCTGCTGGCCGGCGCGCAGACGCGGCCACTGGATCTTGGTGCGGGCAAAGGGCATGGCGGTGGGCGCGGCGGGGCGCCGTACGGCAGACGTCGAGGGCCCCGATGCTAGGGCCGGCACGGCGCCGCGTGCCAGCGCCGGCCTGCAGACCGGTGGCAACTGCGGCGGCACACCAGGCCCGGCGCGGCGCGGCGGCGTGCCCAGCGGTGGCATCACCGCGCGCAGTGCCGCCCCGGCCAGGGGTGCGGCAGCGGCGGGCGGACTGGGGGGCGGGCGTGTGGCGAGCATGGCGGCGCATTCTGCGAATGCGGCGCGCCAGCTGCAGCGGGCATGCGACGAACTGCCAACCGCGGCGACCGAGCGTTGGTTCCGGGCCACCCGATGGCCTGGCCCGCTGCGACGCCGCGCAGGCCGCACCGGGCCATGGCCCGCCGGCTGCAGGCCGATGGCTCCTGTGGGCGATGCCGGGCCGGCCCCGGCTGGCCACACTGGCAGCACTGTCGAATCAACACATCACTCAGGAAGCCACCATGACACGCACCGCCCTCACCGGTCGACCGCCACACACGCAGCAGGCCATCCGCATGGCCGCCACGCTGGCCACGCTGGCCGGGGCCGCACTGGCCGCCGTCACCCAGACCGCCTGCATCGAGCCGCGCGACAGCGCGCTGGCGCTCGATCTGGCGCCGGCCGTGGCCGCCGCCGTGGTGCCGGCATCCGACACCGCCCAGTCGGTTGGCGACGCGCGCTGCGCCGCGCTGCGCCAGGCCGACCGCCTGGACGCGCAGCTGGGGCTGGACTACCGCCAGGTGCGCGCACTGCCGGACGGCGGGCGCCTGAGCCAGCGCCATGGTGCCGATGTGCAGGGCACGCTGCGGCTGCTGCAGCGCGACGAGGCCGGTGCCGTGTGGAGCGGCCCGGTGCAGCAGGGCACGCTGGCGCTGGACGACCGCATCGAAGGCGCACCCGGCCGGGCCGCCAGGTTGGCCGGCCGCGGCGCACCGCGCAGCGGCGCGGCGCTGGCCGGCAGCGTGGTGACCGTGCATGTCAGCTTTGCCGACTGCAGCCTGCGTTATGCCGCGCGCCTGGCGCTGGATGCCACGGCGCGACCGGCCGCCGCGCCAGGCCAGCCGGCCGAGATGCCGATGCAGGAACTGGGGCGGCTGTCGCTCAGCCAGCCCGGCGCGGCGCTGGCCCGCACCGGCGACGGCGCACCGGTGCTGGTCGGCGCGCAGCAGGTGCCGGCCCAGCCGAGGCTGCTGGATTCAGGCTACCGCCCGGGCGGCCTGGCCGCCACGCTGGGTGATGGCAGCGAGGCGGCGGCCGGCACCGCCCGGCTGCGCTGGCGCTTCGTGCCGCTGCGTGCGGCCGGCGCCGCGTCACTGGCCTGAGGCCGTGTGCGGCAGGCCCTCAGGCCACCGTCACCGGAATCTTGCCGATGCGGGCCTGCCATTCCTTCGGCCCGGTCTCGTGCACGCTGGTGCCGAGTGCATCCACGGCCACGGTCA
>CAYPDO010000068.1:1526-12682 GCA_964409495.1 uncultured Bordetella sp. | reverse complement strand
CGTGCCGCTGATGAAGCTGCTGAATGCGCCGCCCGAGGTGCTGCCGCTGGCCGTGCCGCTGCTGCAGGTGCTGGCGCCGGCCCTGCTGCTGGACGCCTGGAACGCCAGCATGGCCTCGGTGGTGCGGGCTCACCTGCACGCGCGCGACACGCTGGTGGTGATGGTCGTCATGCACCTCGTGCACCTGGGTCTGGCCGGCCCGCTGATGCTGGGCGCCTTCGGCTGGGGTGGCTTCGGCATCGCCGGTTTCGCCGTGGCCGTGGTGGTGGCACGCAGCGTGGCGCTGGTGCTGCACCTGGCGCTGTGGAAGCGGCGCCTGGGGTTGGTGCCGCACCGCGAGGACTGGTGGCGGCTGCGCCGCGCCGAACTGGCGGCGGTGGCCCACATCGGGCTGCCGGGCGCGGCCGAGAACATCGCCTGGCGCCTGTCCTTCATGGCCAGCGTGGCGGTGGTGGGCAGCATGGGCACCACCGCCGTGGCCACCCACGCCTACACCATGCAGGTCATGCACCTGCTGCTGCTCACCGGCCTGGCCACCGGGCTGTCGGCCGAGATCGTGGTCGGCCATCTGGTGGGGGCCGGGCGGCTGCACGAGGCGCACCGCCTGGTGCGCCAGGCCATGGCCGTGGGCCTGGCGATCAGCGGCAGCGCAGCGGTGCTGGCGGCGCTGCTGGGGCCGCGCCTGCTTGGCGCCTTCACCGACGATGCGGCCATCGTGGCCGCCGGCGCCACGCTGCTGTGGATCACGCCGCTGATCGAGACCGGCCGCACCTTCAACCTGGTGCTGGTCAACGCGCTGCGCGCGGCCGGTGATGCGCGCTACCCGGTGCTGGCCGGCGCCGCCAGCTTTGCCCTGGTGCTGGCCGGCGGCAGCTGGCTGCTGGGCAGCCACTTCGGCCTGGGCCTGGTGGGCGTGTGGATCGCCTACGCCGCCGACGAGTGGATCCGCGGCCTGCTGATGTGGCGGCGCTGGGCCGGCCATGGCTGGGTGCCGCATGCGCGCCAGGCGCACCGGCGCCTGCGGCAGGCCAGGGGCTGACGCCGTTCCGCCGGGCGGCCCCACATGGCTGAGCGCCGCCCTCAGGGGGCAGGCGCGCCGCGATGTGGCGCCACCCCTCAGATGCCGTGGAAGCTGGCGAACTCGTCCAGCGGCGCGCGCCTGGCCACCACCGCGTTCACCGGGTGCTCGGGGTTGCGGTAGCCGATGGCCATGCCGGTGAACAGCATGCGCTCGGGCGGCAAGCCGAGAAACCCACCAACGGTGCGCGGGAACACCGACCAGGCCTCCTGCGCGCAGCTGTCCACGCCTTCTTCCTGCAGCAGCAGCATCACGCTTTGCAGGTACATGCCCAGGTCGCTCCACTGCGGCGGGCCCATGCGGCGGTCGACACTGCAGAACAGCAGCAGCGGCGCGCCGAAGCCTTCGTAGTTGCGTGCAAACCAGCGCAGCCGGGCGGCGCGGTCTTCACGCGGGATGCCGAGTGCGGCGTACATGTCCTCGCCGATCTGAAAGCGGCGGTCGCGGTAGGGCGCCACCAGCTCCTTCGGGTAGATGGCGTACTCCGGCTGCTCGCTGGTGTCGCCGGCGGCCACCGCGGCCTGGGCCGCCTTCACGCGGGCCAGCAGATCCTGCAGCGGTGCGCCGGCCACCATGTCGATGTGCCAGGGCTGCAGGTTGCCGCCCGAGGGCGAGCGCGCGGCGGTGGCCAGCACCTTGCGGATCAGCTCACCCGGCACGGGCGTGGGCAGGAAGTCGCGGATCGAACGGCGCGCGGCGAGGGCGTCGGCCACATGCATGGGGGTCTCCGGTCTGGCTGGGAATGACCGCCAACCTTAGCGCAAGCGGCGCGACACGCCGCGCGGCCCGCGGCATGGCCCGGCGTCAGCCAGTCGACACAAGACACCCTGGCGGGCATGCTGATTCGTGAACTGCGTCACGTACAAGCCCCTCAAGTTGCGGCTTGAATGACCGAGCCTCGTTTACGGCTTGTTACCGCGTGACATCTGCACGGCCAATAGCGCACGGCCCGGCAACACCCGCCGCCCATTCAGGCGGGCGCCTCGCGATGATCCAGGCCATCGGCCATGTGCACGCCTGCCCTGTCGGCACCGCAGGCAAAAGGAACAAGAAAATGGGTTTCCTGACCCCGTTCATCGTGTTGATCGAGCGCCGCCTGCTGCGGCCGCTGGTGCTGCTGCTGGCGGCCACGCTGGCGCTGGTGTCGGGCCTGGGCGTGCATGCCGGCGGCCAGACCAAGCACCGCAAGATGGCCCGTGACCTGGAGGTGGCGGCGGCCTCGCCGGTGCAGCCTGGCCACCGCTGGGTGCGTCAGCACAACGGCCAGCGCATGGTCGACGCGGTGATCGTGGGCGCGGGCGCCGATCCAGAGTACCGCAGCTTGCGCCGCCACATCGAGCGCATCGGCGGCACGGTGCACGCCCGCTTCGCATCGGTCAATGCACTGTCAGTCACGGTGCCGTCGCGCAGCCTGAAGTCACTGGACGAGCGCGACGACGTGGCCTCGATCTCGCCCAACCGCGCCACGCGCCGGGCGGTGAGCACGCTGGAACTGGTGAGCGGCGCTGCTGCCCCGGCCGTGCGCAGCTATGTCGGCAACTCGGCCAGCTACCTGGGCCTGGACGGCAGCGGCATCGGCATCGCGGTGCTCGATTCCGGCGTGATGGCCTCGCACGAGAGTTTCCTGAACGCCTTCGGCGCCAGGCGTGTGGTGCGCCAGGTCAGCCTGGTCGGCAAGGCCGCCGCCGCGGCTGCGGCAAACGCCTACGCGCCGGGCAGCGCCCAGCGCGCGGCCTTCGAGGCGTCGATCACCGTCGGCCACAGTGCCGACTACGACCCCTACGGCCATGGCTCGCACGTGGCCGCGGTGGCCGCGGCGCGGCGCAACAGCGGCCCGCACGACACCGCCGGCGTGGCGCCGGGCGCCTCGATCATCGACGTGCGCGTGCTGTCCAGCGACGGATCGGGCACCGTGGCCGACCTGCTGGCCGGCATCGACTGGGTGATCCACAACGCCCGCAACCACAACATCCGGGTGATGAACCTGAGCCTGGCGGCCAGTTCCACCGAGTCATGGCAGACCGATCCGCTGGCCCGCGCGGTGCGCAGCGCCGCCGCCGCCGGCATCACGGTGGTCACCGCGGCCGGCAACTTCGGCCAGGCCAGCGGCAGCACCACCTATGGCACGGTGGGCTCGCCAGGGCTGGACCCGTCGGTGATCACGGTGGGTTCCTCGCACATGCAGTCCACGAACGCGCGCCATGACGACACCGTCAACGGCTTCAGCTCGCGCGGCCCGACGCGCGGCGCGCTGGTCGACACGAACGGCGTGCGCTACCCCGACAACCTGATCAAGCCCGACGTGGTGGCGCCCGGCAACCGCATCGTGGCCATCGGCGCCACGTCCGAAGCCGGTGGCTGGAACCTGCTGGCACGCACCCATCCAGCGCTGGTCAACGGACTGGGCACGCAGACGCTCAAGCGCTCGGCGATGATGCTCAGCGGCACCTCGGTGGCCGCGCCGGTGGTCAGCGGCGCGGTGGCCGTGCTGTTGCAGGCCAACCCGGGGCTCACGCCGCCGATGATCAAGGCCATCCTGCAATACACCGCCCAGCCGCTGCCCCAGGCCGGCCTGGTGGACCAGGGTGCCGGCATGATCAACCTGGAGGGCGCGGTGCGCCTGGCCAAGGCGCTGCGCACCGATACCCTTGACCGCCTGGCCGCCGGCACGCTGCAGCCCGGCACGCCGATCAACGCCACCGCGCTGCCGGTGCCCAGCACCACGATCAACGGCCAGACCTTCGCCTGGTCGCAGATGGTCATCGTGGCCGGCCGTCAGGTGCTGGCCGGCAGCGAACTGTTCACCCGCTGGCAGCCGATCTACGACCCGCGCCTGAGCTGGGGCGGCCGGACGGTGCGCCGACAGAGCGTGAGCTACTGGCCCGAGCCCTACGGCACGCCCTACCACCGCTACGTGCCGCGCAGCTTCAGCGACGGCGTGGTGGCCAGCGGCACGCTGATCACGCCCGGCGTGCGCACCGTCACGGCGCTGGCCGGCAGCAGCTCGAAGACCGGCAAGACCGGCGTGTTCATGCCCACCGGCACGCTGGCCGGCTGGGTGGCCAGCGGCAGCGGCGTGGCGCTGGCCTCGGGCGTGGTGCTCAGCGAGGGCGTGGTGCTCAGCGAGGGTGTGGTGCTCAGCGAAGGGGTCGTGCTCAGCGAGGGCGTGGTGCTCAGCGAGGGCGTCGTGCTCAGCGAGGGCGTGGTGCTGAGCGAAGGCGTGGTGCTCAGCGAATCAGCGTCGGGCACCGTGCGTGCGTCCGCCGGCGCCAGCCCCGCGGGCGAGCCCTGAGCCCAGGTCCGGCCGGGCCGTCGTGCGCCGGCGCGGGCCGGCCCGGCCGCAGCCGCTCAAGATTGCCCCACACGGGCCGACAACCCAGGTGAGCCCCGTTGCGGTGCCGGTCGATTCGCGGCCGGGCGCCGCCGTGCGGAGGATCGACCGCCCATGCCCACTCCGCCGTCCGCCGCCCAGAACCCGCCCGCCAGGCTTTGGAGGTGGCTTCATTCGGCGCTGATGCCCGACTACAACCCGCGCGCCACGGCCTACTGGTGGAGCGTGGTGGCGCTGGGCAGCGTGGCGCTGGGCCTGGCCTTGCTGGGCATGGCCGGCGCCAGCCCCGGCCTGCAGTTGCAGATCGGCGTGGGCTGCGCGATCACCATGCTGGCCGGGCTGTTTCCGGTGCGCATCCCGGGCTCGCGCAACTCGTTTGCGGCGGGCGAGCTGTTCATCATGCTGCTGCTGCTGATGCACGGACCGGCCGCTGCCGCGCTGGCCGCCGCGGCTGAAGCCTTCGTGGGCGCGGCGCGCACCAGCAAGCGCTGGACCAGCCGGCTGATCAGCCCGGCCACGGCCTGCCTGTCGATGATGCTCACCGGCTCGGCCTTCCAGCTGGCCACTGGCGCCCTGGGCACGGCCGGCGCCCACAGCGCGCTGGCCGAGGCCCTGGTGCTGCTGCTGGCGATGATGACGGCCATCGCCCATTTCCTGCTCAACACGCTGCTGATCTCGCTGGTGCCGCAGCTCAAGCGCAACGAGCCGCTGCATTGGCGCAGCTTCATGCACAGCTTCGGCTGGGTGGGCACCACCTACGCGGCCAGCGCGCTGCTGGCCGGCCTGCTGTACCTGGTGTTCAAGGCCTCGGGCGTGGGCGTGATGGCCGGTGCGGTGCCGATCATCATCGTGCTGCTGGTGATGCTGCACTACCACTTCCGCCAGCGCGAGAGCGACGAGAAGGCCAATGCGCTGCGCATCGAGGCCGCCGAGCGCGAGGCCGCGCAATCGGCGCGCCACCTGCAGCAGCTGCGCGAGAGCGAGCGGCGCTTCCACAGCGCGTTCTCGCATGCGGCCATCGGCATGGCCCTGGTGGCCATCGATGGCCGCGTATTGCAGGCCAACCCGGCGCTGGCCCAGCTGCTGGGCTGCGGTGACGATGACCTGGCCGGGCGCGACTTTATGCGCCATGTGCACCGCGACGACCTGCCGCTGCTGGAGCGCCAGTGGCGCAGCCTGGTGGAGGCGGGCGGCCGCAGCCGTGGCGCCGCGCCGGACGACGAGACCGACGAAAGCGCCGCCGCGGTGGAACTGCGCTGCCTGCGCAGCGACGGTAGCCCGGTGACGGTGGCGGTGCACAGCGGCCACTTTGCCGACCGCCATGCCAGCGAGCCCTGCCTGATCCTGCAGGTGCAGGACATCAGCGCCCGGCGCGAGGCCGAGGCCAAGCTGCAGCACATCGCCTACCACGACAGCCTCACCGCGCTGGCCAACCGCATCCGCTTCGGCGACTGCCTGGCCCAGGCCATCGCGCGCAGCCAGCGCGATGCCGGCTACCACTTCGCGGTGATGTACCTCGACTTCGACCGCTTCAAGCTCATCAACGACACCCTGGGCCACAGCGCCGGCGACCGCTTCCTGACGCTGGTGGCGCAGCGCATCCGCGAGGCGGTGCGCCCCGGCGACACGGTGGGCCGCCTGGGCGGCGACGAGTTCGCCATCCTGATCGACGGCATGGCCGACGAGGCGGCCACGCTGGCCATGGCCGATCGCCTGCAGCGCATGCTGGCCGAGCCCTACTGGGTGGACGGCACCGAGGTCAACAGCAGCGCCAGCATCGGCATCACCTTCAGCAGCGTGGGCTACGACACGCCGGGCGACGTGCTGCGCGACGCCGACATCGCGATGTACCGCGCCAAGTCGGCCGGGCGCGCGCGCACCGCGCTGTTCGACGCCAGCCTGCGCGCCCAGCTGGCCGCGCAGGTGAACCTCGAGCGCGACCTGCGCCGCGCCATCGAGCAGGCCCAGCTGTCGCTGGCCTTCCAGCCGATCTACGAGCTGGGCAGCGGCCGCATCGACAGCTTCGAGGCCCTGGTGCGCTGGGACCACCCCGAGCTGGGCCCGGTGCCGCCGGCCACCTTCATCCCGATCGCCGAAGACTCGGCGATGATCTCGCCGCTCACCGACTGGGTGCTGGCCAGCGCCTGCCAGCGCCTGCGCGAGTTCCAGGCGCTGCAGGGGCAGGGCGCGCGGCCGCGCCTGCATGTCAACGTCTCGGGCACCGACATGTGCCGTGCCAACTTCGTGGCCCGGGTGTCCACCGCGCTGCTGGGCAACGGCCTCGAGCCTGGCCAGCTGACGCTGGAGATCACCGAGAGCACGCTGATGCACCGCCTGGACGCCGCGCTGCAGGTGATGGCGCAGCTGCGCGAGATCGGCGTGGGCCTGTCGGTGGACGACTTCGGCACCGGCTACTCCTCGCTGGCCTACCTGTCGACGCTGCCGATCACCAGCCTGAAGATCGACCGCTCCTTCGTGCAGCGCCTGAACGCCGACGCCAAGGACGCCGAGGTGGTGCGCGCCGTGCTGACGCTGGGCCATGCGCTGGGCAAGACGGTGATCGCCGAGGGCATCGAGACGCCCGAGCAGCTGGCCCAGCTGCGCCGCATGGGTTGCCAGTTCGGCCAGGGCTACCTGCTGGCCCGGCCGCTGACGCCCGAGATGGCCGCCGCGGTGGTGCAGGCCGACCGCCTGCGCGACGCGCTGGGCGGCGAGGCGCCCCGGCCGCCCGCCGCGGCCCAACCCGGCGCCGACGCGCCTGCCGCGCACGGCCCGCTGGCCCTGCACTGAGCACCACCCTGGGGCTTTCCCCGTGATCGGCGGGGGCGTGCCGCGGGCAGCATGTATGCACAAGACAGCCCGCCACGGCGCCCCTAGTCTCGCGCCCATCATTCCGTCAGGCGGCCCTTGGCCGCTGCAGGAGAAGGCGCTTGGAGTTCGTGCAACTGCTGGTATCGGGCACATCGCTGGGGTGCATCTACGCCCTCATCGCGCTGGGCTTCGTGCTGATCTACAAAGCCACCGAGACGGTCAACTTCGCCCAGGGTGAGCTGATGATGCTGGGCGCCTTCGGCGCGCTGGTGCTCATCAAGTGGGGTGGCTGGTCGTACTGGGCGGCCGCGCCGGTGGCGGTGGCCGGCATGCTGGCACTCGGCATCGCGCTGGAGCGCCTGGTGATCCGGCCCATCCTGGGCCAGCCGCAGTTCACCGTGGTGATGCTCACCATCGGCGTGGGCTACACCGCGCGCGGCCTGATCTCGATGCTGCCCGAGATCGGCACCGAGACCAGCACCATCGACGTGCCCTACAAGGGCCAGGTGCTCAACATTGCCGGCGCGGTGATCAGCGTCGAGCAGGTGGCGGTGATCGGCATGACCGGCGTGCTGTGCCTGGCGCTGTTCCTGATGTTCCGCTTCAGCAAGGTGGGCATCGCGATGCAGGCGGCCTCGCAGAACCAGCTGGCGGCCTACTACATGGGCATCCCGGTGCGCCAGCTCAACGGCCTGGTGTGGGGCCTGTCGGCGGCGGTGGCGGCGCTGGCCGGGCTGCTGCTGGCGCCGATCACCTTCGTGCACGCCAACATGGGCTTCATCGGCCTGAAGGCCTTTCCGGCAGCGGTGGTGGGCGGCTTCGGCAGCCTGCCCGGTGCGGTGGTGGGCGGGCTGGTGATCGGCCTGGTCGAGGCCTTTGCCGGCTTTTACCTGCCCGAGGGCTTCAAGGACATTGCCGCCTATGTGGTGGTGCTGGTGATGCTGGTGGTCAAGCCCAACGGCCTGTTCGGCGGCACGATGCGCAAGAAGGTCTGAGCGGGAAAAGAACAAGACATGCGCTTTCTCTTCAAGACAAGCTACGAGCAGGACATCCGGCTCGTCGAGCACCCGGGCCAGGCCTTCTGGTACGGCCTGCTGCTGGCCGCGGCGCTCAGCGCGCCGTTGTGGGCCGGCGACTACGCGCTCAGCCAGCTGAGCTTCATGCTGGTGTATGCCATTGCCGGCCTGGGGCTGATGGTGCTGTCGGGCTACACCGGACTGGCGTCCATCGGCCATGCCGCCTTCCTGGGCGTGGGCGCCTACACCGAGGCGGTGCTGGCCGCACGCGGCTGGCCGTTTCCGATAAGCATGGCCTTTGCCGCGCTGCTGTCGGCCGCGGTGGGCGTGGTGGTGGGCCTGCCGGCGCTGCGCGTCAAGGGCATCTACCTGTCCATCGCCACGCTGGCCTTCGGCTTCATCGTCGAGGAGGTGCTGGCGCGCTGGGAGAGCGTGACCAAGGGCAATGCCGGCCTCAGCGTGGTCAAGCCGCAGCTGTTCGGGCTGGATCTGGGCTCGTCGGAGGCCTTCTACTACATCGCGCTGGGCACCTGCGTGCTGGTCACGCTGGGCGTGATGAACCTGCTGCGCTCGGCCACCGGCCGCGCCTTCATCGCCATCCGCGACAGCGAGATCTCGGCGCAGAGCATGGGCATCCACCTGGCCGGCTACAAGACGCTGTCGTTCGCGCTGTCGGCGGCCATCGTGGGCCTGGCCGGGGCGCTGTATGCGCACAAGCTCAGCTTCATCTCGCCCGACCAGTTCGGCATTGCGCAGTCCATCGACCTGCTGCTGCTGGTGGTGGTGGGCGGCCTGGGCTCGGTGCACGGGGCCTTCTTCGGCGCGGTGTTCCTGATCGCCATGCCGCAGGGCATTGCCATCGCCAAGGACTGGCTGCCGCCGGCCATCGGCCAGGCCACCGGCCTGCAGGCGGTGGTGTACGGCCTGGTGCTGATGGGCTTCGTGCTGTTCGAGCCCATGGGCCTGTACGGCCGCTGGCTGAAGGTGCGCACCTGGCTGCAGTTGTTCCCGTTCTACCGCAAGGGCATGTTCAAGCGGCAGAAGTCGTACACCAAGTCCGAGAGGTTGAAATGACCCACCCCCGAAGCGGCCTTTGGCCGCCTCTCCCTCAAGGGGGCGCCGCCTGCGGCCCGGCAGAGCCGGCTCCGCGGCGGCCGCTGGGTTGGGTCGTGCGGGAGTCGAAGGTATGAGTGTTTTGCTCGAAGCAAGGGATTTGAGCGTGCGCTTCGGCGGCGTGCTGGCGGTCAACAAGGTCAGCTTCGACGTGCAGCGTGGCGAGGTGTTCACGCTGATCGGCCCCAACGGCGCCGGCAAGACCACGGTGTTCAACCTGATCAGCCGCATCTACCAGCCCACCACCGGCACACTGGCCTTCGAGGGCCGGCCGCTCAACAGCCTGGCGCCGCATGCCATTGCCGCGCTGGGCATTGCGCGCACCTTCCAGAACATCGAGCTGTTCGAGCACGCCACGGTGCTGCAGAACCTGCTGATCGGCCACCACATCCACTGCCGCGCCGGCTTCTGGCACAACCTGCTGTTCACGCCCGCCACACGCCGCGCCGAGCATGCCGCGCGCCTGCGCGCCGAGGAGGTGATCGACCTGCTCGACCTGCAGCACTACCGCGACAGCCACGTGGCCGGCCTGCCGTATGGCAAGCGCAAGGTGGTGGAGCTGGCACGCGCGCTGTGCACCGGCCCGAAGCTGCTGCTGCTGGACGAGCCGTCGTCGGGCCTGAACGTCGAAGAGACCGAGGACATGGCCTGGTGGATCCAGGACATCAAGACCGAACTGGGCATCACGGTGCTGATGGTGGAACACGACATGACGCTGGTCTCGCGCGTCTCCGACCGCGTGCTGGCGATGAACCAGGGTGAGCGGCTGGCGCTGGGCACGCCGGCCGAGGTGCAGGCCCACCCGGGCGTGATCGAGGCCTATCTTGGCACGGTGGACGATGTGTCGTCGCTGCGGAGGAAGGCGGCATGAGCGCCGTTGTGCAGGCCCCGGCGGCGGCCGGCGACGAGGTGCTGCTCAGCCTGGCCAATGTCGAAAGCGCCTACGGCCCGATCAAGGCCATCCGCGGCGTCAGCCTGAAGGTGCGGCGCGGCGAGATCGCCACCGTGCTGGGCAGCAATGGCGCCGGCAAGAGCACCATCCTGAAGACGATTTCCGGCGTGCTCGACCCGATCCGCGGCACCGTGCACTTCAAGGGCCGCGACATCACCGGCCAGGACCCCGCTGAGATCGTGCGCCTGGGCCTGGCCCATGTGCCCGAGGGGCGCGAGGTGTTCCCGCTGCTGAGCGTGCGCGACAACCTGCTGATGGGCGCCTTCACCCGCGACGACAAGGACGGCATCGCGCAGGACATCGAGCGTGTGTTCGGCTACTTCCCGATCCTGAAGGAGCGCGAGCGCCAGGACGCTGGCCTGCTGTCGGGCGGCCAGCAGCAGATGCTGGCGATCAGCCGCGCGCTGATGGCCAAGCCCGAGCTGATCCTGCTCGATGAGCCCAGCCTGGGCCTGTCGCCCCGGCTGACCAAGGAGATCTTCGAGATCGTGGTGCGCATCAACCGCGAGCGCGGCACCACCATCCTGCTGGTGGAGCAGAACGCCAACATGGCGCTGAACGCCGCAGATTACGGCTATGTGCTCGAGAACGGCCGCATCGTGATGGAAGACCCCTGCGATGTGCTGCGCGAGAAGGAGGACATCCGCGAGTTCTACCTCGGCATGAAGGAAAGTGGTGTTCGTGGTGAGCGCCGCTGGAAGAAGAAGAAGACCTGGCGATGAGCACTTCACTCGACCCCCACCGCATCGTCATCGCCGGCCGCCCGGGCTGGGTGCCCGAGAAGCTGCCCTTCGACACGGTGGCCAAGATGTTCTGGCACCGCGTGCGCGAGATGGGCGACGCGGTGATGATGCG
>CAYPDO010000068.1:0-1426 GCA_964409495.1 uncultured Bordetella sp. | reverse complement strand
TGGCCAAGATGTTCTGGCACCGCGTGCGCGAGATGGGCGACGCGGTGATGATGCGCCAGAAGGACCTGGGCCTGTGGCGCAGCTACAGCTGGAACGAGGTGGCCGGCATCGTCACCGAGATCGGCGCCGGCCTGGTGAGCCTGGGCTACCAGCCGGGCGAGGTGATCTCGGTGCTCAGCAACACCTGCCGCGAATGGGTGTGGACCGATCTGGCCGGGCTCAGCATGGGCGGCGTGGTCAACGGCATCTACCCCACCGATGCCGCGGTGCAGGTGCAGTACCTGTGCGCCGATTCGGGCAGCGTGTTCCTGTTTGTCGAGGACGACGAGCAACTCGACAAGTGGCTCGAGATGCGCGATCAGCTGCCGCTGCTGCGCAAGGTGGTGGTCTTCGACATGGAAGGCCTGGCGCAATTCAGCGATCCCCAGGTCATCAGCCTGGATGCGCTGCGCGCACTGGGCCGGGCCCACCTGGCCCATCACCCCGGGCTGCTGGAAGAACGCCTGGCCAGCCGCGGCCCCGAAGACCTGGCGGTGCTGGTCTACACCTCGGGCACCACCGGCCGGCCCAAGGGCGCGATGATGCTCAACCGCAACCTGTGCGCGGTGCTGGCCTCCACCAACCCGGGGCTGTTCCAGGACCTGCCGGCGCCCGAGGAGCGGGTGGCCTTCCTGCCGCTGTGCCACATCGCCGAACGCATGATCGGCGAGTACGTCTCGATCTATCGCCGCTCGGTGGTGAACTTCGTCGAGAACCCCGAGACCGTGTTCGAGAACGTGCGCGAGGTGCAGCCGCATGTGTTCTTCGCCGTGCCGCGCGTGTGGGAGAAGATGTACTCCAGCGTGATGATCGCGCTGAAGGAGGCCGGCAAGACCCAGCAGCTGGCCTATGCCTGGGCCATCGGCGTGGGCACCCGCGTGGCGGCGCTGCGCGAGCAGGGCCGGGCCCCCGGCGGCCTGCTGGCGCTGCAGCATGCGGTGGCCCGCGTGGCGGTGCTGGGCAATGTGCGGCGCATGCTGGGCCTGAACCGCGTGCACCTGGCGCTCACCGGCGCGGCGCCGATCTCGCCCGAGCTGATCCGCTGGTACCTGGCACTCGGCATCCCGCTGCGCGAGGGCTGGGGCATGACCGAGACCGCCGGCGGCGGCACCGTGACGCCGCGCGACGCCACGCGCCCGGGCAGCATCGGCATTCCCGGGCCGGGCGTGCAGATGCGCATCGCGCCGGGCACGCACGAGATCCTGCTGCGCGGCGACAACCGCTTTGCGGGTTACCTGAACCTGCCCGAGAAGACCGCCGAGGCCATCGACGCCGACGGCTGGCTGCACACCGGCGATGTGGGCCGCGTCGACGACGAGGGCTGGTTCTACATCACCGACCGCATGAAGGACATCATCATCACCGCCGGCGGCAAGAACATCACGCC
>CAYPDO010000067.1:0-12701 GCA_964409495.1 uncultured Bordetella sp. | reverse complement strand
GGGCAGCCGAAGTTCAGGTCCACGCCCTCGGCGCCCAGCTCGGCCAGGCGCGCGGCGTTGTCGGCCAGCACCGCCGGCTCGCTGCCCAGCAGCTGGGCGCGCACCGGCACGCCGGCGGCGGTGCGGCTGCCACTCAGCAGCTCGGGCATCACGCGCAGGAACACGCGGTCGGGCAGCAGCCGGTCGGTGACGCGGATGAACTCGGTGACGCAGCGATCGATGCCGCCCACCCGCGTGAGCGCATCGCGCAGGCTGTGGTCGAGCAGCCCTTCCATCGGGGCGAGAAGAATCAGCGGCATGGCAAGGCGGTGTCGGGGCGCGCAGTGTAGGCAACAATGCCGCGATGCCCGCGCCCCGCCCCGACACCCACCCGGCCAGCACGGCCGATGTGCCCAGCGCCGAGCGCGCGCTGGCCGAGACCCGCGCCTGGATCGACCGGGCGGTGATCGGCCTGAACCTGTGCCCCTTCGCCAAGGCGCCCCAGGCCAAGGGCCTGGTGCGCTATGTGCACAGCGCGGCCACCGACACCGATGCCCTCACCGATCAGCTGATCACCGAGCTGCAGCGCCTGGCCGAGACACCGATCGACGTGGTCGAGACCACGGTGCTGGTGCACCCGCAGGTGCTGCAGGACTTCGACGACTACAACGACTACCTCGACGTGGCCGATGCCGCGCTGTCCGCGCTGGGCCTGGAGGGTGTGCTGCAGGTGGCCAGCTTCCACCCGGGCTACCGCTTTGCCGATGCGCCGGCCGACGACATCGCCCATGCCACCAACCGCTCGCCCTGGCCCACGCTGCACCTGATCCGCGAGGCCAGCATCGACCGCGCGGTGGCCGCCTTCCCCGAGGCCGAGACGATCTACGAGACCAACATCGCCACGCTGCGCCGCCTGGGCGCAGACGGCTGGGCGGCGCTGCAGCAGCAGTGCCGCGCCGCAGCTGCCGCCAGCCTGGCCGACGATGCGCCGACATCGCCCGGCGGCTGAGCCGACGCGCAGGGCGCCACGCTTCAGATCGCGGCGCGGTGGCCGATAAGACGTGCAAGCGTCCAATGCCCGCCATGAGTTCCACCGCCGCCAATACAGCACCACGCGCCACCACTGCCGCCGTCGCGGACGAGATCGACCGCGCCCGGCGCAGCGGGCCGCTGCAGCACATCACCATCCCGCCCTGCCCCACGCTGCTGCTGCGGCTGAAGGACGCGCTGGCACCACGCGAGCCCGATCTCACCGAGGTGGCCCAGATCGCCTCGCACGACGTGGCCATGTCGGCCGCGCTGATCCGCCTGGCCAACAGCCCGCTGCATGCCGGCGGCCACACCGTGTCCACCGTGGGCCAGGCGATGACCCTGCTGGGCCTGGACATCACCGCCCGCGCGATGACCGAGTTCCTGGTGGCCAAGGCGCTGCCGGTGCGCAATGCCCAGCTCGATCGCTTCTGGGAGCGCTCGCGCCGCCGCGCCGTGGCCATGGCCTTCATTGCCCGCCAGCTGCCGGGCCTGCCGGTCGACCTGGCCCATGCCCATGGCCTGTTCTGCCACGTCGGGCTGCCGGTGCTGCTGCAGTGCGTGCGCGGCTACGGCGCCACGCTGATGGAGGCCGACATGCGCCACGACCGCAGCGGTGTGGCCACCGAGAACGCCAACCACCGCACCGACCATGCCGTCACCGGTGCGCTGGTGTGCAAGCTGTGGCGCTTCTCGCCCACGCTGGTGGCGTCGGTGCGCCTGCACCACGAACTGGCCAGCCTGGGCGACGCCGGGGCCGACAACGAGGTGCACACCCTGGTCGCCGCCGGCCTGGTGGCCGAGCACCTGATGCGCCGCGCCGAGCACATGCCGCCCGACCGCGAGTGGCACGACCACGCCGACGCCGCGCTGGACTGGCTGGCCGTCGCGGCCAGTGAGCTCGAGACCTGGGAAGACCAGCTGCAGCCGCTGTTCGACGCGGCCTGAGGCCGGCCCGTCAGGCGGCTGCCGGCCACCGGCCAGCGCCGACATCGCGGCGGGCACCCCCGCCACGTGGCCGAATGCGCAGTGTCACGACGGAACGGTTCGACACCGGCTGTGGGGGATGCTGGATTGGCCTCCGGTCGCATGGACACTGCGTCATCACACCGCCCAGAATGGGCCGGAGCCTGAGCGTTCAGCGGCCGGATCGCCTACCCGGGACAACGGCGTCCTGCGACAAACGACCCCCCGGCGGCAGCGCACAGGCCGTTGGGAGCCCTGACGTCGCATGTTCTCGTCCGCCAGCCTGCGCCTGAAGCTCACCGCGGTGATCGGCCTGATGGGCCTGGCCGCGGCGCTGGCACTGAGCCAGGCGGCCCGCCTGCTCAACGAGCGGCAGCTCGTCACCGACCAGCAGCGCCTGCTGACCGCCGCTGCGCAGGGCCTGGCCGCGCAGATGGCACAAGAGCTCGACGCACGCGCCGGCACGCTGCAGATGCTGGCCGAGACAGACCTGCTGCGTGACCCGCAGGCCGATGCACCGGCGCGCCGCCGCCAGCTCGAGGCGGTGCAGCGCATCCACCCCGAGCTGGCCTGGATCGGCCTGACCGATGCCCAGGGCCAGGTGCAGGCCGCCACCGGCGGCCTGCTGCTGGGCGCCAGCGTGGCGCACCGCGATTGGTTCAGTCATGGCCGGCAGGGCCTGCACTTCGGCGAGGCCCACGAGGCCGGCCTGCCGCCAGCGCCGCCCGCGGGCCGCGCCCCCTTGCGGCAGCTGGACATCGCCACGCCGGTGCGCGGACCGGATGGCCGCACGATCGGCGTGCTGGCGGCCCAGCTGCGTCTCGACTGGGCTGCGCAGCTGCACCGCCAGCTCGGCAACCGCCTGGCGGCCGACCATGTGTCGCTGGCCGTCAGCAGCCGCCAGGGCCAATGGCTGGTGGGCGGGCCGCTGGGCCGCGCCATGCCGCAGGCCGGGGCAGGCGCCACGCCAGCCGCGGCCGCCGCGCAGCTGGCAGCCGCGCGCCCTGGGCAGCCGCAGGCCCTGCGCTACACCGACACACAGGGCCGCCGCGTGCTCGGCGTGGGTGTCCACGGCAGCGGGCATGGGCGCTTCCCGGGCCTGGGCTGGCAGCTGGTGGCCAGCGCCGACGAGGCCGTGGTGTTCGCGCCCGCGCGCCGGCTGGCCGCGGCCGTGCTGGCGCTGGGCCTGCTGGCTGCCGGGCTGACCGCCGCGCTGGCATGGGCCGCGCTCGGGCGCCTGCTCGAGCCGCTGCGCCAGGCCGGCCAGGCAGCCGCGCAGCTGCACCAGGAGCAGTTGCACCAGGGCGCGCTGGACACCATCACGATCCCGGCGCCGCCCGGCCGCGGCGAGGTGGCCCGCCACACCGGCGCGCTGGTGGCCCTGGTGCACGGGCTGCAAAAGCGCAACCGCGAACTGCGCCTGACCCGCCGGGTGTTCGACGAAAGCAGCCTGGCCATGGCGCTGTGCGAGGCAGATGGCCATGTGCTCACCGTCAACCCGGCCTTCGAGACGCTCACCGGCCACCGACCCGATCGCGCCCCTGGCCGGCCGGTGCTGGATCTGCTGGGCCAGGGCCTGACGGCCGTCGTGCGCGAGCAGCTGGCCGCGCAACTGCGGGCCCGACACGACTGGGCCGGCGAGCTGCCGCTGTGCCGCAGCGATGGCCGCAGCTACGCCGGCTGGCTCAGCCTGCATGCGCTGCGCGATGCCACGGGCCGCATCACGCAGCGCATCGTCGTCATCGACGACATCACCGAACGCCAGCACGCCGCCCATGCGCAGGCGCAGCACCGCCACCAGCTCGAGGCGCAGCTGGCCGAGCGCACGGCGGCGCTGGGACAGGCCCAGGCCGCGCTCGACAGCGCACACCTGGCCGCCGAGCGCGCCAGCCAGGCCAGCCGCGATGTCCTGGCCGGCCTGGGCCACGAGATGCGCGCACCGCTGCACGCCATCATCGACCTGAGCCATCCGCCCGCGCGCGACGGCGACAGCGGCAGCACCACGCCGCGGCCGCAGCTCGAACGCATCCACACCGCGGCCACGCACCTGCTGGCCATCGTCGGCGACACGCAGGATGTCGCCACGACCGAGGCCGGCAGGATGGCGCCCGACAGCGCCGAGTTTGCGCTGGCCGAGGTGGTGGCCGAGGCCCACGACATGCTGGCCGAGGCCGCCGCGCGCAAGGGCCTGGCCCTGGTTGTCGATCTGCAGCCGCTGCCCGCGCGCAGCCTGGGCGACCCCAGGCGCTTGCGCCAGGTGCTGCTGAACTTCCTGGGCCATGCCATCCAGTTCACCGAGCTGGGCCAGGTGCGCCTGGAAGGCCACACCGTGCGCCAGGACGCGCGCCAGTGCGTGGTGCGCCTGAGCGTGCTGGACACCGGCCCGGGCCTTGACCCGCAGGTGCTGCAGCGCCTGTTCGAGCTTGATGCGCAGACCGATGCCGATGCTGCGCAGGCACCGGCAGGCCCCGGCCTGGGCCTGGCCCTGTCGCGCCGCCTGGCGCGCCTGATGGGCGGCGAGGTGGGGGTGTACAGCACCGTGGGCCGCGGCAGCCGGTTCTGGATCGAGCTGCCGCTGGGCGCCGTGGCGCAGCCGGCACAGCCTGCACCGCCAGCCCTGCCGCCCCGCGCCACCCGCGACGCCGAGCCATCTGCGGCCGGCGAAGCCGAGCAGCGCCTGCGCCAGCGCCGCGGTGTGCGCGTGCTGCTGGCCGAGGACAACCTGGTGAACCAGGAGGTGGCCACCGCGCTGCTGCAGGCCGCCGGCGTGACGGTGGATGTGGTCGATGACGGCGCCGCGGCCGTGCGCTGCGTCCAGCGCCAGCACTACGACCTGGTGCTGATGGACATGCAGATGCCGGTGCTGGACGGTCTGGCCGCCACGCGCCAGATCCGCCGCCTGCCGGCCGGGGCCGGCGTGCCGATCCTGGCGATGACCGCCGATGCCTTCGGCGAATCGACCCGGGCCTGCCTGGATGCCGGCATGAACGGCCATGTCAGCAAGCCGGTGGAACCGGAGACGCTCTACGCCAACGTGCTGCGCTGGCTGCCCGTGCCGCCGGCCGATGCACTGCCGGCCGTTGCCAGCGCCGCCGCCACGCCGTCGCCGGACGCCGCCGCCGCAGCTGTGCCGGCCCAGGCCGGCAGCGCCATCGCCACGGCCTGAACCGGCGGGATCACTTCGTGCCGTCGGGCAGCTCGATCTTGACCTCGAGCACCTCGAGGTTGTCCTGGCGCTCCAGGCTCACCTTGATGTCCTCGGGCGAGATCTGCACGTACTTGCTGATCACCGCCACCAGGTCTTTCTGCAGATCGGCCAGATAGTCGGGGCGCCGGCCCAGGCCCGAGCGCTCGTGCGCCAGGATGATCTGCAGGCGCTCCTTGGCGACGCTGGCCGACTTCTTCTTCTCGCCGAGCAGGAAGGACAGGAAGGACATGCCGCTCACCTCCCGCCGAAGATGCGCTTGAAGAAGCCGGGCTTGACCGCCTCGGTGAAGCGCAGCGGGCGCTCCTCGCCCATGAAGCGCGCCACCACGTCGAGGTAGGCCTCGCTCACGTCGCTGCCCTTCAGGTGCACGGCCGGCGTGCCCTGGTTGCTGGCGTCGAGCACGCTGTGGCTCTCGGGGATCACGCCGATCAGCGGGATGCGCAGGATCTCCTGCACATCCTGCAGCGACAGCATCTGGCCGTCGAGAACGCGGTTGGGGTTGTAGCGCGTGATCAGCAGGTGTTCCTTGACCGGCTCCTTGCCCTCGATGGCGCGCTTGGTCTTGCTGCCCAGGATGCCCAGGATGCGGTCGGAGTCGCGCACCGACGAGACCTCGGGGTTGGTGACCACCAGCGCCTCGTCGGCAAAGTGCATGGCCATCAGCGCACCGGTCTCGATGCCGGCCGGCGAGTCGCACACGATGTACTCGAAGCCCTGGGCGATCAGGTCATTGAGCACCTTCTCCACGCCTTCCTGCGTGAGCGCGTCCTTGTCGCGCGTCTGGCTGGCGGCCAGCACGAACAGGTTGTCGCAGTGCTTGTCCTTGATCAGCGCCTGGCTGAGGTTGGCCTCGCCCTGGATCACGTTGATCAGGTCGTAGACCACGCGGCGCTCGCAGCCCATGATCAGGTCGAGGTTGCGCAGGCCGACGTCGAAATCGATCACCGCCGTCTTGAAGCCCTTCAAGGCCAGCGCCGAGGCGAAGCTGGCACTGGTGGTGGTCTTGCCGACCCCGCCCTTGCCGGAGGTGACGACGATGATCTTGGCCATCGGGGGGTGTTCCTTGTGCGTGAATGTCAGGTGAAGGGTCTGCCCGCGTGCCGGGCTCAGACCGTGAGCGGGTCGATCTGGATGCGCTCGCCGTCCAGGCGCACCACCGCGGGCCGGGCCCACACCGCCGGCGCCAGCGGCGTCTCGATGGTGCGGTAGATGCCGGCGATGGACACCAGCTGCGGTTCGAGGCAGGTGCTGAAGATGCGGGCCGTGGTGTCGCCGCGCGCGCCGGCAATGGCACGGCCACGCAGCGGGGCATAGACATGGATGTGGCCGTCGGCGATGACCTCGGCGCCGAAGCTCACCACGGCCATCACCACCAGGTCGCCGCCACGGGCATAGACACGCTGGCCCGAGCGCAGCGGCTTGTCCAGCACCATGGTCGGCGCGCCCGAGGCGGCGGGCACCTCGCGCACCACCTCCACCTCCTTGAGCACCTCGACCTCGCGCACCACCTCCCGCACCACCTCGCGCACCTGCACCTCGTGGTGCATGGTGGGCAGCTCGGCCGCGCCGGGCGCAGGCCGGGGCGCGGCATCCAGCGCTTCGGCCAGGCCGGCGGCACGGGCGGCGGCCGTCTGCGCCGCGGTGCCGCCCTGCACCGCGATCGGCACCAGGCGGTGGCGGCGGATGACCGGCAGCAGCGCGGCGAAATCGATGCGCGCACCGGCCTCGCGCAGCGGGCTCAGGTCGATGACCACCGGATCGTCGTCGAACAGACCAGGCGTGTCGGCGAAACGCGTCTCCAGGGCCTGCGTCAGTTCGGCCATGTCGGCCGTCTGCAGGCGCAGCGCGGTGAGCGTCCAGGCGGTGCTCTTCAGGTCGAACGCAGCTTTGGCCGGGGCGGCAGAGGACATGGACGGTGGTGGTGGCGCGCCTGGGGGCGGCGCGCGGTCGGATCGGCGGCAGACAAGACAAGGCGCCGGACGTCACGGAAATCCGTCACGGCCGAACGCCACAGGCGAGTGTATCCGGCACCCGGCACCCGATCGTCCAGCACAACCCGGCACCGCCAGCCGTGCCGGCGCCACCGGCAGTGCGATGATCGCGGCCCCGCAAGGCGCGCCCGCTGGCGCGCCAGTCCACCGACGGAGCCAACCGCCCATGCCATCCAGCCCCTGCCCCCGCACCCGCCCGCGCCGGCCTGTCCGGGCCCGGATGTTCGCCGCCGCCGCAAGCCTGCTGGCCGCCACGGCCGCCAGCGCACAGCCCGGCACCACCGTCACCACCCAGACCGGCCTGGTGATGCGGACCCTGACCGAAGGCACCGGCAGCAGCCCGGTGGCCACCGACGTGGTCAAGGTGCACTACCGCGGCACCTTCCCCGACGGCAAGGAGTTCGACAGTTCCTACACCCGCGGCCAGCCGGCTGAATTTCCGCTCAACCGGGTGATCCCGTGCTGGACCGAGGGGGTGCAGCGCATGAAGGTCGGCGGCAAGGCCAGGCTCACCTGCCCGCCGGCCATCGCCTATGGCAGCCGCGGCGCGGGCGGCGTGATCCCGCCCGACGCCACGCTGCATTTCGAGGTGGAACTGCTGGGCATCAAGGGCCGCTGATCCGGTCCGCCCGGCAGGCCGGCCAGGATCGCGTTGCGCCTGCGCGACAAACCCGGCCGGCACAGGGGCGGCGGGCATAATTCAAGCGCTCCCGACGATGCCGACCCAGCCGATCCCAGCGATCCGGGCCGACGTCAACGGCCCAGGCTGGACGCGCGTTGCTGAAACAGGTGTTCGACGTGACTGTCACGGCGAGCCCGCCGGGATCGGCCCGGCATCGGTGGCATGTCCACAGTTCGAAACCACAGTAAGAGGAATAGCCATGAAGAAATCGCTGATCACCCTGTCCGCCCTCGTTGCCGCCGTGTTCGCCAGCCAGGCCGTGATGGCGCAGGACGCCCCCAAGGCGCGCGCCGAAGTCAAGAAGGAAGCCGCCGCCGCCGAGAAGGCCGGCACCCTGCCCAAGGGTGAAGACGCTGGCGCCAAGGACGCTGCCAAGTCGACCAAGGCCCGCGCCGAGGTGAAGAAGGAAGCCGCTTCGGCCGAGAAGGCCGGCACCCTGCCCAAGGGTGAAGGCGCTGGCGCCGTCGAGAAGGCCAAGTCGACCAAGGCCCGCGCCGAAGTCAAGAAGGAAGCCGCTGCTGCCGAGAAGGCCGGCACCAACCCGGTGGGCGAAGGCGCCAAGAAGTAATCAGCGCGATGTGGCGGGTGCCCGGTGGCACCCGCATCGCCCTGCCACGCGGTGGCACTGCGCAAGCGGTGCCACCGCGTTGTTCTTTCTAGCGCCCGGTGCCGGCGGGCCGTGCGGGCGCCACGGCCCGCCGGCTGGCGGCGGCCTCGGTGACCGGCATCACGGTCACCGCCACATCGGGCGGTGCGCTGCCGCCGCCGCGGATCACGCCGCGCAGCGGGGCCACATCGGCATAGTCGCGCCCCCAGGCGAGCGTGACATGGTCGGTGCCCACCACCACGGCATTGGTCGGGTCCAGCGCCACCCAGCCCTGGCGCGGGCACCACACCGCCACCCAGGCATGGCTGGCATCGGCACCCACCAGGCGCGGCTGGCCGGCCGGTGGATGGGTGAGCAGGTAGCCGCTCACATAGCGCGCCGCCAGGCCCAGCGAGCGCATCGCGCCGATCATCAGGTGGGCGAAGTCCTGGCACACGCCCTCGCCACGCGCCAGCGCCGTGGGCGCATCGGTGGCCACATCGGTGCTCAGCGGCCGGTAGCGCATGCGCTGGTGCACGCGGCGCATCAGGGCCAGCGCGGCATCCAGCAGCGGCCGCTGCGGTGTGAACAGGTCGGCGGCATAGGCCGCCAGCCGGGCATCGTGCGGTGCGAAACGTGAGCCCAGCACGAACTCCACCGCCTCGGGCTGCTGCACGCCTGCGGCATAACGCAGCGCACGCACCACGGCCTCGCACGGCGGGCTGTCATCGGCGCGCCAAGGCCGCGGCGGCTGCAGGCGCACATGGAAGCGCGAGTGCACCGACAGCGTGGCATGCACCTGGGCATGGCCGAAGCCGTGGCGCCAGTTGCCGAAGGCATCCACGCTCTGCTGCACGGCGCCATCGGGCGGCGGCTCGATGTTCAGCTGCCAGTCGAGCACCTGCTGCACCTCGGTGTCGCGCGGGCGCAGGTGGGCGCTGTGGTGCGCCACCTCCACCGGTGTGTCGTAGCAGTAGCGCGTGTCGTGGCTGACGGCCAGGCACACCGGCCCCACCACGGTCTCGCGCGCGGCGGCGGCCAGCACATCGGCCGGCGCTGGCGGCTGGGGGCCGGACGTGCTCATTGCCACACCCGGTGTTCGGGCGACGAGGCCACGTGCACGAACAGGTGCCGGCCCACCTCGTCGGACAAGGTGCGCGCCGCGCTGCAGCACTGGCGCAGCGCCGCCGACAACGCGGCGTATTCGCCGTCGGCATCGGGCCGGCCCAGGGCGGCCAGATCCCAGCGCTCGGGCTGTGGCAGATCGGCCGTGACCGCAGCGGCCCAGTCGGCGTCGACACCGCGCGCCAGCTTGCGCAGGCGGTCGCGCATGGTGCGCGCCACCCAGGCCAGCGAGCGCGGGTTGTCGGTGTCGAAGACCAGCAGGTGCTGCAGCGGCAGCACCTCGCGCCGCGCCTGGAACTGCGCGCGGTAGGTGATCAGGCTGTCGAACAGGCCCAGCAGCAGCGCGAAGCCATCGTCGGCCTCGTGCACGCGGTGTTCGAAGCCCAGCGCCAGCGCATGGGCCAGCATGTCCAGGCGCTCGATCTGGCGGCCCACGCTGAGCAGGCGCCAGCCGTCGTCGCGCGTCATGCGGTCGGTCTGCGCACCGGTGATGGCCGACAGGTGGGTGGCGGCGCGCGCCAGCACGCCCAGCACGTCGGGCACCAGCGCATGGCCTTCGCGGCCGGCCAGGGCATGACCCAGGTGCTGGTCGAAGTGGCGGTCCACCTCGTGGATCAGGCGCCAGTGCTCGGGCGAGAGCCGCTCGCGCAGCGCCAGCGCGCAATGGCGCAGGCGGCGCAGGTTCTGGCCCACGCCCGCCGGGCCGGCGCCGGCCTCATCGCCGCGCAGGCCGGCCAGCAGCGCGCGCTCGAACACGCGTGGCGACTGCAGCGGCATCGGCACGCCCGGCGGCGCCAGGCCATGCCACACCGCCAGGTCGCCCAGCAGGCGCAGCACCGGCGCGCTGGCCCCCGGCAGGGCCTCGAGCACCTGTCGCGCCAGGCGCACGGTGTTCTCGGCACGCTCGGTGTAGCGGCCCAGCCAGAACAGGTTCTCGGCCGCGCGGCTGGTGACGCTGCGGTGCCAGTCCTGCAGATCGGCCGCGCTGAGCGGGCGCGGCAGCAGCGTGCTGTCGTCGACCGCGCCGCGCGTGATGACCCAGGTGTCGGCGCTGGCGCTGCCGTGCTGCATGCTGAGCCAGGGATCGGGCACGCTGCCGGGCGCGGCCGGGCCGGCCACACGCGTCAGGCCGCCGGGCAGCACACGCCAGCCGCCGGCGCCATCGGCCACCGCATACACGCGCAGCACCGCGGCGCGCGGCTGGATCTCGCCCTCGGCCCACACCGGTGCCTCGGACAGCCGCACCCGCGCCTGCAGCGTGTAGGCGGCGGGGTCGGCATCGATGCACGCGGCCAGGCGCGTGCGCTCGTCGGGCGTCAGCGCGCCGGCCACGGCCGGGCCGAAGCCGCTGTCGGGGAAGGTGGGCGCCACCACGTAGTCGGCCAGGCGCTCACGCTCCTCGGCCCACACCGCGGCTTCGCCGCACCACCAGCTGGTGGCCGCCGGCATGGCCAGGCGCTCGCCCAGCAGGCGCTCGGCCACGCCGGGCCAGAAGGCCGCCAGGCCGGGGCTTTCCAGCACACCGGCGCCGGGCGCATTGGCCAGCACCACGTTGCCGGCGCGCAGCGCCTGCATCAGGCCCGGCACACCCAGGGCCGAATCGGCGCGCAGCTCCAGTGGATCGAGAAACTCGTCGTCCACGCGGCGCAGCACGGCATGCACCGGCTCCAGGCCATGCATGGTCTTGAGGTAGAGGTGCTGGCCGCGCACGGTGAGATCGCTGCCCTCGACCAAGGTGACGCCGAGGTAGCGCGCCAGGAAGGCCTGCTCGAAGTAGGTTTCGTTCAGCGGCCCGGGGGTAAGCAGCACGATGCGGCTGCGCGCGCCGGCCGGGCTGGCGCGCATCAGCCCGTCGAGCAGCGCGCGGAAGCTGGCCGCCACGCGCTGCACATTGAGCTCGGCGAACTGCTCGCGGAACTGCGGCGGGATCAGCAGCCGGTTCTCCAGCAGGTAGCCCAGGCCCGACGGCGCCTGCGTGCGCTGCGCCAGCACGCTGAAACGTCCGTGCGGGCCGCGCATCAGATCAAAGGCCAGCAGGTGCAGCCACTGGCCGCCGGCCGGCTGCAGGCCGCGCGCCGGGCGCAGGTATTGCGGATGGGCGAAGACCAGCGAGGCCGGCAGCAGCGCATCGCGCAGCAGGTGCTGCGGGCCGTACAGGTCGACCATGGTGGCTTCGAGCAGGCGCGCGCGCTGCACCACGCCGCGCTCGATCTGCGCCCAGTCGTCGGCGGCCACGATGAAGGGCAGCAGCGCCAGCGGCCAGGGCCGCGCGGCCTCGTCGCCATCGGCATAGACGTTGTAGGTGGCGCCGTCCTCCTGCACGCGCTGGCCCACGCGGTGGTGGCGCACGGCCAGATCGGCCCAGCCGGCAGGCCCGAGAATCTCGACGAAGCGCTGCCAGTGCACGGCCGGCGCACCGGCGCTCTGGCCCGGGCCGGTGGCACGCCACTCGTCCCACGCACCCGGGCTGGCGCGGCGCACCAGCGTGGCCAGCGTCGGGCTGGAACGGGCCGGCGGGCTCACGGCTGGATCGGCGGACGGCAGGCGGTCGGACATGGCCCGATGATGCCTTGCCGCCAGCCAGCGCCGGTACCGGGCCCCACCCGACCCCGGTGACGCGGTCTCATCGTGCCGTGCGCAGATCCAGCGTGAACGGGAACTCCAGGCTGTGCTCGGCCTGGCCCACGCGCATCGTGCCCGGCGTGTGGCCGATGGTGAAGAAGCGCGCCAGGCGCCGGCTCTCGGCCTCGTAGGCATTCACCGGGAAGGTGGCGTAGTTGCGCCCGCCCGGATGCGCCACGTGGTACTGGCAGCCGCCCATCGAGCGCTGGCTCCAGCGGTCGACCAGGTCGAAGGTGAGCGGCGCATCCACGCCGATGGTGGGGTGCAGCGCGCTGGGCGGCTGCCAGGCGCGGTAGCGGATGCCGCACACGTATTCGCCGGCCCGGCCGGTGGGCTGCAGCGGCACCGCCACGCCATTGACCGTGACCACATGGCGCGGATCGGTCAGGCCGGTGGCCTTGAGTTCCAGGCGCTCGACCGACGAATCCACATAACGCACCGTGCCGCCGGCCGCGCCCTCCTCGCCCATCACATGCCAGGGTTCGAGCGCGGTGCGCAGCTCGACCTCGACGT